>JABMNB010000684.1 GCA_013205335.1 Rhodospirillales bacterium | reverse complement strand
CTTGTGGGCGTTGTTGCGATCCCTCTCGCAAGCGCCGCAAGCCGGCGCCGGCCAGCCGGCTTGAGAGTGATGGATATTCCTGATCGCATGCGACAGACTCGCATGGCTGCCAAGCTTAGGGAATTCTCAGCGGGGCTCAAATGTTAGACGGCAACCACTAGACGCATAAAGGGGAACACACAGCACATGCAGATCGGCGTCATCGGCCTCGGGCGAATGGGCGGCAATATCGTGCGACGGTTGACGCGGGCGGGTCATACCTGCGCGATCTACGACGCCAATGCGGCTGCCGGTGCGGCGCTGGCCGGTGCGGGCGTCACCGTCGCCGGTTCGGTGCCGGCACTGGTCGAGGCGTTGGGCATCGGCCCGCGCACGATCTGGGTGATGTTGCCGGCCGGCAAGATCACCGAGGACACGATCGCCCAGCTCGGCGGATTGATGAAGAGCGGCGACGTCATCATCGATGGTGGCAACACCAACTTCAAAGACGATGTCCGCCGCGCCCGCGAACTCGCGCCGAGGGGCATCAAATATCTCGACATCGGCACGTCGGGCGGCGTCTGGGGCCTGGCGCGCGGCTATTGCCTGATGATCGGTGGCGATGCCGAGACGGTGACCCGTCTCGATCCGATCTTTTCCGCCCTGGCGCCGGGTCTCGGCGATATCGAACGCACGGAAGGTCGCGAGAAGCTCGATCCGCGCGCGGAGCGCGGCTACATCCATGCTGGGCCGGTGGGCGCAGGACATTTCGTCAAGATGATCCATAACGGCATCGAGTACGGGATGATGCAGGCCTTCGCCGAGGGCTTCGACATCATGCGCCATCGCGCCGACGACAAGCTGCCGGCCGACGAGCGCTACGACCTCGACCTGGGCGACATTGCCGAGGTCTGGCGTCGCGGCAGCGTGGTGACCTCGTGGTTGCTCGATCTCACGGCCAGCGCGCTCGCCAAGGATGCCCACCTGGAAGGCTTTTCCGGTCATGTCGACGATAGCGGCGAGGGCCGCTGGACGATCGAGGCCGCGATCGAGGAGGCGGTGCCGGCGGACGTGCTGGCGGCGTCGCTGTTCGTGCGCTTCCGCTCGCGCCAGCAGCACACGTTCGCGGAAAAGGTACTGTCGGCGATGCGGCTGGGCTTCGGCGGCCACGTCGAAGCCCCCAAGAAATAGGAGTTTTCATGCGCGTAGGCGTCTTCTACTTCCCGACCGACTACGGCATCGACGTTGCCGAGCTTGCCCGTGCGCTGGAGGAACGCGGCTTCGACGCGCTGTTCGTGCCCGAGCACACGCACATTCCGCTCAGCCGCAAGACGCCCTTCCCCACAGGCGGCGAACTGCCCAAGCGTTACTCGCACACCCACGATCCGTTCGTGGCCTTGGCCTTTGCGGCGGCGGCGACCAAGAAACTCAAGGTCGGCACCGGCATCCTGTTGGTGCCGCAGCACGAGCCGATTGCGACGGCCAAGGCCATCGCCTCGCTCGACCAGCTCTCGGGCGGTCGCTTCATCTTCGGCATCGGTGGTGGCTGGAACGAAGACGAAATGGAGAACCATGGCGCGCACTACAAGACGCGTTTTAAGCAGATGCGCGAGCATGTACTGGCCATGAAGGAACTGTGGACCAAGGAAGAGGCGTCCTTCCATGGCGAGTTCGTGAACTTCGACCCGGCGTGGTCGTGGCCCAAGCCGGCCCAGCGCCCGCATCCGCCGATCCTTCTGGGTGGCGAGACCGACTACACGCTGAAGCGCGTCGTCGAATATTGCGACGGCTGGTTCCCGCGCCCGCGCTCTGGCTTCGAAGCCGCCACTGCGCGGGATCGGCTGAAGCGCATGGCGGAGTCGGTGAAGCGCGATCCCGCGACGCTGACGATCACGGTGTTTGGCGCACCGGCGGACGCCGCGGCCCTCGCGTCCTACGAAAAAGCTGGCATCCAGAGCGCGTTGCTAGCCATCCCCGATCTCGGCCGAGACGAGATCCTGCGACACCTCGATACGCTGGCGCCGCTGGCGAAGGCGCACGCGTGAAGGTCGCCGTCGGCCTCGGCTTGATGGAATTTCCGTTTGCCGGGGCTGGTGACTATTGGCGCTGGGTCGATCTCTGCGAGGCGGGCGGCGTCGATTCGCTGTGGCAGACCGACCGGCTGGTGAGTCGCCAGCCGATCCTCGAATGCATGACGACCATGGCGGCGCTGGCAGGCCGCACGCGCCGGATGCGCTTCGGCATGAACGTGGTCTCGCTGGCGCTGCGCGATCCGGTGCTGCTGGCCAAGCAGTGCGCCACTATCGACGTGCTCTCGGAGGGTCGCCTGCTGCCGGCCTTCGGCATCGGCAGCCCGCTCGGCCCGGAATGGCAGGCGCTCGACATCGACACCAGGACGCGTGGCCGGCGCACCGACGAAAGCCTCGAAATCATTGCCCGCCTGTGGCGCGAAGAGAGCGTCGACTTCGCCGGCAAGTATTATCGCCTCACAGGTGCCTCGATCTCACCCCGGCCCGTGCAACACGACCTGCCGATGTGGATCGGCGGTGCGTCGGAGGCGGCCATCCGGCGAACCGCGCGCTACGGCACGGGCTGGCAGGGCGGCGCTGAGGGGCCGGTCGAAGCGGGCGGGGTCGTCGCCGCCATAAAATTGGCCGCCGTCGAGGCCGGTCGCTCGATCGATGAAGACCACTATGGCGCGGCCTTTCCATTCTATTTTGGCTCGGTTTCCGACAGCGTCGTCTCGGGGGCCATGGCGGCCTATGCCAAGCGCACCAACCGCGATCCGGCGTGCTATTTTGCGATCGGCGACGAGACGGCGATCCTCGACAGGGTTGCCCAATACGTCGACGTCGGTGTCCAGAAGTTCATCCTGCGGCCGGTGGGCGATGGCGCGAGTGTCCTCGCCCAGACGCGGCAGCTGATCGAGAAAGTGTTGCCGCGGGTCGGCGTGAAATGGCCGAAGGCCGCCTAGGAGGAAATCATGCATATGGGCGCGGCAATGTTCTTCACGGACTATTCCATGGCGCCGGGCGAACTCGCCATGGCGCTGGAGGAGCGCGGCTTCGAATCGCTGTGGTCGCCCGAGCACTCGCACATCCCGCTGTCGCGCAAGTCGCCGTTCCCAAGCGGAGGCGACCTGCCGAAGAAATACTACGACGCGATGGACCCGTTCGTGGCACTGACGGCGGCGGCGGCCGTCACGCAAACCCTGAAGGTCGGCACTGGCATCTGCCTGATCGCCCAGCGCGATCCCATTCAGACGGCCAAGCAGGTCTCGTCGATCGACCAGATTTCCGGCGGGCGATTCCTGTTCGGGGTTGGCAACGGCTGGAACAGCGACGAGATGGAAAACCACAGCACCGTCTTCGAAACTCGCCACAAGCTCGCGCGTGAACGTATCGAGGCGATGAAGGAGATCTGGACAAAATCCAAGGCCGAGTATCATGGCGAACTGGTCAATTTCGATCCGATGATGAGCTGGCCCAAGCCGGTGCAGAAGCCTCATCCGCCGATCATCGTCGGCGGTGCCTTTCCCTACGGCGCCCGCCGCGCGCTGCGCTACGGCGACGGCTGGATGCCGCACCGCGTGCGCAAGACCTATGCCGACGTGAGCGCGATGCTGCCGAAGTTCCGCGAAATGGCGAAGGAAGCCGGCCGCGACATCGCTTCGGTCCCGGTCACCATCTGGGGCGCCAAGGAAGACGAGAGCCTGTTGAAGCGCGACTGCGACGATGGCGTCTCACGCCTCGTCGTCAGCCTCGACTCGGCCAAAGCCGACAAGATCCTGCCCGAACTCGACCGCTGGGCGAAGCTGCTGCGCGCCGTCGCCTAGAGGAGTGACAGCACTTCCTTCTTGAACTCCTCCATCTCGGCCAGCATCGCTTCAACAGTGTTGCTGCCGAAGCCGAAGTCGAGGTTGCCGACGCCGATCTCACGCAGCGCCCGCATGTCGGCGGCGATCTCAGCCGGCTTGCCCGAGAACAGGCGGCGTTCGCCGTCGCCCGCCTTGAGTGGAACTGATTCGCCCAGCGCCGTGCAGCGAAAGGCAAGCCCCATGGCCTTGGGATCGCGGCCGGCCTCTGCGGTCATCTTGCGCAGGCGCGCGACCTGGGTCTTGAAGCGCGCCAGGCTGTCGAGCGGATTGGCCGGGTTGGTGCCGATCGGATACCAGGCATCGCCGATGCGCGCGGTGCGGCGCAGCGCCGGCCCGCTCTCGCCGCCGACCCAGATCGGCGGATAGGGCTTCTGCACCGGCTTGTGGGCGAAGACGATATTGTCGAAGGAGACGTGCTCACCCTTGAAGCGCGGCGCGTCCTTGGTCCAAAGCTCGATGAAGGCGTCGATGTATTCGTCGGTGACCTTGCCACGCGCGGCGAAGTCCGGCGCGTCGATCGCCTCGAACTCCTCCTTCAGCCAGCCGGCGCCGATGCCGACCGTGAGTCGGCCGCCCGACAGGACGTCGATGGTCGACAGCATCTTGGCCGTCAGCACGGCCGGCCGGTGCGGCACCACCATCACCGAGGTGATGAGCCGGAGCTTCGTCGTCTTGGCGGCGACGAAGGCCACTTCGATCAGCTGCTCGTGGCGCTCGGCCCGGGCGCCGGCGGGAAATTCGCCCGTCGAACTGTAGGGATATATCGCCTGGATGTTGGTCGGGATCACGACATGGTCGCTGAAAGTGGCGTAGTCGAAGCCCAGGGCCTCGCCGCCCGTCACCAGGCGGAAGAGATCGTCGGCCGCCGCCAGCGGGCCGGCCGTTGGCGCGTTGAAGCCGATGAGCATGGTGAAACCTCCCAATTTTGGCGGCGATACTACACGATGCGGTGGGCCGGGATTGGCACTATGTTTTGGGCATGATGACGACAAGCGTTTCGTTGGCCGCACTGATGGCTGAGGCGGGTGAGCTTCGCGATCGCGGCCACGGCCGGCTGATCTCGTATTCGCGTAAGGTCTTCATTCCGCTCACGCATCTTTGCCGAGACGTCTGCCACTACTGCACCTTCGCCGAGCGGCCACGTGCCGGCCAGCCGGCCTATCTTTCGCCCGAGCAGGTCCTCGCCATCGCCCGCGCCGGTGCGGCGGCGGGCTGCACCGAGGCGCTGTTCACCCTGGGCGACAAGCCGGAGCTGCGCTACCACGCGGCGCGCGAGGCGGTGGCCGCCCTGGGCCACGAAACCACGATCAGCTACCTGACGGCGATGTGCAGCCTGGTGCTGCGCGAGACCGGCCTGCTGCCGCATGCCAATCCGGGAATCATGACTCGCGAGGAAATCGCGGGCCTGCGCGCGGTGACGGCGAGCCAGGGCATCATGCTGGAATCGACCAGCGAGCGGCTCTGCGAAAAAGGCGGCGTGCATTACGGCTCGCCCGACAAGCATCCGGCGGTCCGCCTGGAGACCATTCGTCTCGCCGGCGAACTGAAAGTGCCGTTCACCACCGGCATCCTGATCGGCATCGGCGAGACGCGCGCAGAGCGCGTCGAGGCGCTGGAAGCCATCCGTGACCTGCATGCTGCACACGACCACATACAAGAAGTGATCGTCCAGAATTTCCGCGCCAAAGCCGACACCAAGCGCGCCGATGCCGAGGAACCCGATCTCGAAGACCTGCTGTGGACCATCGCCACGGCGCGCCTGATCCTCGGGCCCGACATGAACATCCAGGCGCCGCCCAACCTGTCGCCGGGTGTCTATCCGCGCCTGATCGCGGCCGGGTTGAACGACTGGGGCGGGATCTCGCCGGTGACGCCCGATCATGTGAATCCCGAAGCACCGTGGCCCGCCATCGATGAACTAGCGCGCCGCAGCGCCGAGTTGGGCAAGGTGCTGGTCAATCGACTGCCGCTTTATCCCGCCTATGCGCGTGCGGCCGACATCTGGCTGGCGCCCGAAGTCGCGACACAGGTGCGGCGCATGAGCGATGCCGAGGGCCTGGCGCGCGACGACAACTGGTCGCCCGGCGAGACGACAACGCCGCCGGCGCCGCGCGTCCTCGTCATGGAGGTCGATCCCGAGCTCAGCCGCATCGTCGATCGCGCCACCTCGGGCCGGCGCCTCGATCCGCCGGAGATCGTGCGCCTGTTCGCGGCGCGCGACGTGGACTACCGGCATGTCACGGGCGCCGCCAATGCGCTGCGCCAGACGGTCAGCGGCGACGTCGTGCGCTACGTCGTCAACCGCAACATCAACTACACCAACATCTGCTACTTCCGCTGCAAGTTCTGCGCCTTCTCGAAGGGCCGCACCCACGAAGACCTGCGCGGCGCGCCCTACGATCTGGCGCTCGACGAGGTGAAGCGGCGCGCCGTCGAAGCGTGGGAGCGCGGCGCCACCGAAGTCTGCATGCAGGGCGGCATCCATCCCGATTACACGGGCGAGACCTATGTCGCGATCTGCAAGGCGATCAAGGAAGCCACGCCCGGCATGCACATCCATGCCTTCTCGGCGCTCGAAGTAACGCAGGGCGCGGCAACGCTGAAGCAGTCGATTTCCGCCTTTCTGGCCAGGTTGCAGCAGGCCGGATTGGGCACGCTGCCGGGCACGGCCGCCGAGATCCTCGATGACGAGATCCGCGCCATCATCTGCCCGGACAAGATCAACACCGGCGAATGGCTCGACGTGCAGCGCGCCGCGCACAAGCTCGGCCTGCGCACGACCTCGACGATCATGTACGGTCATGTCGAGACGCCGCTTGCCTGGACGCGGCATCTTCTGGCGCTGCGCGACCTTCAGGTCGAGACCGGCGGCTTCACCGAATTCGTGCCGCTGCCGTTCGTGCACATGGAAGCGCCGATGTATCGCCAGGGCCGCGCCCGTCGCGGGCCGACCTTTCGCGAGGCGGTGATCATGCATTCGGTTGCGCGCCTGGTGCTGCATCCGGTGATTCCCAACATCCAGACTTCGTGGGTCAAGATGGGCCCGGCCGGGGCCGCGATCTGCCTCGAGTCAGGCGCCAATGATCTTGGCGGCACGCTGATGAACGAGAGCATCTCGCGCGCCGCCGGCACGCAGCACGGGCAGGAGTTGCCGCCCGAGGCGATGGAAGCGCTGATCCGCTCGATCGGCCGCGAGCCGCAGCAGCGCGACACGCTCTATCGTGCCGTCCCGGAGGAGCGCCGTGCGGCGTCGCTGGTGGCGGCCGATCTTGCGCCGATCATCCTGACACCGCCCCGCAAGCGGGCCGCCGCGGCCTAGGAGATCCCGCGTTCGGCGAGCAATCGCGGGATGCCGGCTTCCTCCAGGAAGGCGCGGGTGCGCAAGCCGGCGGATTGCGGCAAGCGCAGGAACATCGCGAGATCGACGGGATGGTCGATGTCCATGGCGATGCCGGGCTGGCGGATCACGGTTGGCTCGATACCCATGCGTCGCGCCGCCTCGAGATGCGGGAAGTAGCTGTTCTCGCCGAAGCGCAACGGCACCGAATCGAGTGGCGAGCAGATGACGGCATTGGAGCCGAGATCGTCGTGTGCCGGCGAGATGGTGAAAGAGGGGCCGGCGAGATGCGCCGCCAACACACGGTCGATCTCCGCCGAGGTGGCGGCGGGAATGTCGCCCGGCAGGGTGATCATGCCGCCGCGGCGTTCGCGGGCGAGCAGGCGAAGGCCCGCCGTGACGCTGCCGGTATGTCCGTCGCGGGCGCCGTCGGTCACCACGCGGGCGCTGAGCCGTGTGGCGAGCGCCGCGATCACGGGGTCGAGCGTCACGACCATGATGCCCGCCAGTTCGCGCGTGCCGGCGACGGCATCGAGGACTTCGCGCACCATCACTTCGATCAGGGCGCGGCGTTGGGCAGGCGAGAGCAGGCCGGCCAGCCGCTGCTTGGCGCCGTCCAGCTCCTTGACGGGGATGACGGCCCAGATGTCGGCCGGCGCGCTCACGTGAGCGAATGGGCGAAAGCGAGTACGGTGCGGGCCAGCGCCTCGCGATCCTCGAGTGTCGTCATCAACGTGGGCGCGACGTGCAGCCTGGTCCTGATATCTCCGGAATCGGCGGCATCGACGATGTAGCCGTCGAGCAGATCGCCGTAGCGGCCGGCCACGGTGGCCGAACTCACGGCGAGGCCGAGCTCCTGCATCATCTTGGCTGTCGGGCCCTTGACCGCGCGGCCGGTGACGATCGGCGACACCGCCACCACGGGGGCGCCGCAGTTGTCGATCGCGGCGCGCAGGCCGGGCACGGAAAGGATCGGCTCGACGCTGATGAAGGGGTTGGACGGGCAGATCACCACGGCGCGGACGTTGCCACCGTTCAGGGCAGCCATGACCTCGGGTTGCGGGCGGGCATCGGCGGCGCCGGTGAAGGCGAGCTGGCGCACGACCGGGCGGCACTGCTGGCGCACGAAATAGTCCTGGAAGTCGATCCAGCCCTCGTCGCTCCGTACGCGCGTGCGCACGCGGTCGTCACTCATCGGCAGCACCCTGGGGCCGACGCCGAGGCGCCGGCAGACGTCACCGGTGACCTGCGACAGGCTCTGGCCGGAAGCGAGCCGCTTGGTGCGCTCGACATGCAGTGCGAGGTCGCGATCGCCGAGGCGGAACCAGTCCTCACCGCCCAGCGCCGAGATCGTCTCCATGAACGACCAGGTCTCGTCGCGGCGTCCCCAGCCGGTGACCGGATTGTCGAGGCCGGCCAATACATAGGTCAGCGTGTCGATGTCGGGACAGATGCTGAGGCCTAGGTGCTCGAAATCGTCGCCGGTGTTGGCCACGACCAACAGTTCATCCGCGGGCAGGACACGGCTGAGGCCAAGCGCCAGCTTGGCACCGCCGACGCCGCCGGACAGCGCAACCACCAGGCCTTTGCTCACCGAAACATATCCTCGGCCGCCGGCCGCACGAGCTCGGAAGCCGGGTTGTTGGCCGCGCTCCACGTCAGGCCGCGGACGAGCACGACCGGCTGCGCCTCGTCGCCCTGGCCCATGACCAGCGAGGCGGCGGCCGCGATCTCGTCGGCAAAGCCCGAGATGCTGACCTGCAGGGTGCGGCCGAACAGATCGGGATTGCCCCGCAGGTCGAGCAGGGCAGGCAGGCCTGAGGCGCCGATCGCCACGCCTGCCGTGCCGCGCCGCCAGGCCCGGCCGAAACTGTCGGTGATGATCACGGCCAGCGGCGCGCCGAACTGCGCGGCGAGACTTTTGCGCAGGGTCTCGGCGGTGCCGTCAGGGTCGAGCGGCAGCAGCAGGGCGCGTTCGACGCCGTCGGTCGGGCCGACATTCGACTGGTCGACGCCGGCATTGGCCATGACGAAGCCCAGCCGATGCTCGACGATCAACACGTTGGGCCGGGACCGCACCACGCGCACGGACTCCGACAGGATCAATTCGACTAGCCGCGGATCCTTCTGCACTTCCTTGGCGAGCTCGACCGCGCGCGCCGATGGCTTCACCGTGGCAAGGTCGATGCTGCGGCCCTCGGCCTTGGAAACGACCTTCTGCGCGATCGCCAGCACGTCGCCGGCACGCGGCTGAAGATTGCCGCGGGCGAGGCCCTCCGCGATGAGCTTGGCCAGGTCATCGCCCGGCTCGATCATTGGCAGGCCGGGAACCGCCAGCAGCTGCAAGGCGGCGGTAGGGCTCATCCGAACTTCTTGCGCAGGCGCGGCAGCACCTGCTCGCTGTAGAGCTTGAGGAACCGCTCCTGGTCCGGACCGGGGGCATGGAACACGAGATGACGGAAACCCAGCTTCACATAGGCGCCGACCTTTTCGACATGCTCGTCGGGGTCGCTCGACACGATCCAGCGGCTCGCTGCGCGCTCCAGCGGCAAGGCATCGGCCAGGCGCTGCATCTCGACCGGATCCTCGACCGTCATCTTCTCTTCCGGTGTCAGCGCCAGCGCTGCCCAGTGCCGTGTGTCCTCTAGGGCGCGCTTGGGGTCGGTGTCGAACGATACCTTGACCTCGATCATATGGCTATAGGGCTGCTTCTTGGGCTCGACCGCGGCGGCGATGCCCTCGGCGACCTTGGGCAGCAGCGTGTCGGTGTAGAGATCCCACTTCTTGCCGCTGGTGCATATGAAGCCGTCGCCGGAGCGGCCGGCGTAGCGCGCCACCAGCGCGCCCGCCGCGGCCACATAGATCGGCACCTCGACGTCGGGCCGGTCGTAGATGGTGGCCTTCTCGGTCTTGTAATATTCGCCCTCGAAACTGACGCGCTCCCCGCGCCACAGCGTGCGGATCAGAGTTACGGCTTCGCGCATCCGGGCAAAGCGTTCCTTGAACTCGGGCCAGGGCTGGCCAGTCGATGGCACTTCGTTCAGCGATTCGCCGGTGCCGATCCCAAGGATCACGCGGCCCGGGAACATCGCGCCCAGCGTGCCGAAGGCCTGCGCCACGATCGAGGGGTGGTAGCGGAAAGTGGGCGTGAGCACGCTGGTGCCCATCATGACCCGCGAGGTGCGGGCGCCGAGGGCGCCCAGCCACGCGAGCGAGTTGGGCGCATGACCATCGACGTGCTTCCACGGCTGGAAGTGGTCGCTGACGAACACCGACTCGAATCCCACGGCCTCGGCCAGGCATCCGAAGTCGAGCAGCCTGCCGGGCGCGAATTGTTCGGCCGACGCCTTGTATCCGAGCTTGAGCACGGTGATGTCTTTCCTGTGGCAAGAGTGGAGTCTTAATAGCGCGACCCCCGGCGAACAACCAGACGTCGGACGCTCCGCCGGTCGAAAGTTTGACTCTCCAGGGTCCGGTTGCAACGATCCAGGCTAATAGGGAAGGAAACTCGGAATGGCGGGAGTGAACTGGACCGACTCCACGATCGAGGCGGGCGGCACCAAGCTGCATCTGCAGCGCGCCGGCAAAGGCCGGCCGGTCGTGGTGCTGCATCACGAGACCGGCACGCTGGATCGCCTGCCTTTCTACGATGCCCTGGCGGCACATTACGACGTGCTGGTGCCGCATCATCCCGGCTACAGCCGATCGGAGCGGCCGACCTGGATGCGCAGCGTGCGCGACATCGCGGTGATGCATCGCGGCCTCTTGAGCGAGCTTAAACTAAAGAACGTGGCGCTCCTGGGCCTGGGCTTCGGCGGCTGGATCGCGGCTGAAATGGCCAGCATGGCGCCCGACGATCTGTCGCATCTGGTGCTGGTCGGCGCCATGGGCATCAAGCCGCCTGAGGGCGACATCCTCGACCTCGCGATCACCGGCTACGTCGATTATGCCCGCGCCGGTTTCCACGACCAAAAAGCGTTCGACCGCGTCTACGGCGCCGAGCCGTCGATCGATCAGCTCGAGATGTGGGACATTTGTCGCGAGATGAGCTTCCGCATCGCCTGGAAGCCCTACATGTACAGCCAGACCCTGCCGCATCTGCTGGGCGCCGTGCGCGCACCTGCCCTGGTGGTGTGGGGCGATGACGACAAGGTGGTGCCCCAGAGTGTGGCCAAGCGCTACGTCGAGGCGCTGCCCAACGCCCGCCTGGAGATCGTCAAGGCCGCCGGCCATTGCGTCGACATGGAACAGCCCGAGACACTCGCCAAACTTGTCACGAACTTCATCGGTCGGGAGTAACGCCATGCACCTGATGTATTTCACCGAGCAGCCGATGTCGGCCTATCCCGAGCAGGCCGGCCGCGACTTCGGCGCCACGGCGCTGATGCTCTCAAACAAGCATTTCGATCCGGTCGAAGGCTCCAGGCTCTACAACAACTACATCGAGCAATACATGCTGGCCGAGGAGGTCGGCGTCGACGGCATCATGCTGAACGAGCACCACAACGCGCCGTTCTGCATGCAGGCTAAGGCCAACATCTTCGCCGCCGTCCTGGCCGGCATGACCAAGAAGGTGAAGATCGTGATGTTGGGTAATCCGCTGCCGCTAGCGGAGAACCCGATCAGGCTCGCCGAAGAGCTCGCCATGATCGACATGATCTCCAAGGGCCGGCTGGTCTCCGGCTTCGTGCGCGGCGGCGGCCAGGAACAGCTCGCCACAGGCGTCAATCCGGCCTTCAACCGCGAGCGCTTCGAGGAAGCGCACGAGCTGATCGTGAAGGCCTGGACACAGGAAGGTCCGTTCCGCTTCGAGGGCACGCACTATCAGCACCGTGTGGTGAATCCGTGGGCGGTGCCGCTGCAGAAACCCTATCCGCGCGTCTGGATTCCGGGCGTGATCAGCAAGGAGACGATCATCTGGGCGGCGCAGCAGCGCTATCCCTACATCGCGCTCAACACCTCGATCGAGCAGACCAAGAAGATCTGGGAACTCTATGACAGCGTCGCGGCCGACGTGGGCTATGTCGGCGGACCAGAGAACCGCGGCTACCTGATCCAGGTCCATGTCTCCGACAACGAGGAGAAGGCGATCGAGAACGCCAGGCAATTCCGCTGGATGCAGGGCGAGTTCACCGGTCTCGCGCATCCGGTGTGGAGCACGCCGTCGGGCTACGGCTCGCCATCGGCCCGCCGCACCTTCGTCGAGTTCGCTTCGGGCCGCGCCAGCAATCCGCGCGGCGAGACCAGCTTCGAGCAGCAGATGGCCGATCTGCGCATCATCGCCGGCACGCCCAAGACGGTGGTGGCCAAGCTGAAGCGCATCCTGGAGGAGACGCGGCCCGGCATTCTGGCGCTGTGGGGCAACGACGGCCGGGTGAGCCAGGCGGATTCGCTCACTTGCATCAAGCTGATCGGCCAGGAGGTGTTCCCGGCGATCCGCGAGATCGCCAAGAGCCTCGACCTAAAAAGCCCGTTCGAAGCCAACGCGCCGGTCGGCATCAAGTATTCGACCGACCTGAAGCCCCGTAAGGCCGCCGCGGCGGAGTGAGGAAGAACATGAAACTCGGTGCATCCCTGCCGGTGGGCGACATCGGCACCGGCCCGGCGGTGTTGCGCGACTATGCACAAGCTGCAGAGGCGCTGGGCTACGACTATCTCGTCGGCCCCGACCATGTTCTGGGCGGCAATCCCAATGTCGATCATGGCGGTCGCCGCATGGGCACCACCGCCACGGCCTATCACGATCCCTTCGTGCTGTTTGCCTATTTGGCTGGCGTCACGAAGAAGATCGGCTTCGCTGCCGGCGTGCTGATCCTGGCGCAGCGCCAGGCGGCGCTGGTCGCCAAGCAGGCGGCCTGCCTCGATGAGCTCTGCGAAGGACGGTTCCGTCTCGGCATCGGCGTCGGCTGGAACGAAATCGAATTTCAAGGGCTGGGCGAGAATTTCAAGACGCGCGGCAAACGCTCCGAGGAGCAGGTCCGCTTCATGCAGGCGCTGTGGAAGGAGCCGCACGTCACGTTCAAGGGCGAATTCCACCAGCTCGACGACGGCGGCATCAATCCGCGACCGAAGTCCGGCCGCGTGCCGGTCTGGTTCGGCGGCCACGCCGAGGCGACGTTCCGGCGGACGGCACAATATGGCGACGGTTTCATGCCGCTCGCCTATCCGGCGGGCGACGAGGCGCTAAAAGCCTTCGACAAGCTGCGCACAATGATCCGCGCGGCCGGCCGTGATCCCACATCGGTCGGGCTGGAGGTCTGGGTCTCGCCCGGCATTGGTGCCGAGGCCGATTGGCGCAAGGAAATCGCTTTCTGGAAGAAGGCCGGCGTCACGCACGTGAACGCCCATACCAATTACATGAGCGCCCATCACAAGCGCATCGCCGGCAAGAGCTACGACGATCACCTGACGGCGATCACCCGCTATCGGGCCACCGTCGCGGACCTGCTGTGATGAAATTCGCCCTGCATTTCGGCAACAACAGCTTCCCCGATCTGGCCGGGGCGCACCGGCTGGTGCGGCTGGCGGAGGCGGCCGGTTTCGATTCGGTCTTCGCCGTGGATCACGTCGTGTTGCCCGATACCTACAGCTCGACCTATCCCTATGCCGCCAGCGGCCGGCTGCCGGGCGACAACACCGCGTTGATGCCCGATCCCCTGATCTGGATGGCGTCGGTCGCGGCCGTCACGACGCGGCTGCGCTTCATGACGGGCGTGCTCATCCTGCCGCAGCGCAATCCACTGGTGTTGGCCAAGCAGGTTGCGACCCTCGACTATCTGAGCAGCGGGCGCATCGAACTCGGCATCGGTGTCGGCTGGCTGAAAGAAGAATTCGAGGCGCTGGGCGTGCCGTTCGAGAAGCGCGGCAAGCGGGCCGACGAATACATCGCGGCCATGCGGGCGCTATGGGCGGGCGACGGCGCGAGCTACGCCGGCGAGTTCGTGAAGTTCCGCGAGGTGAGCTGCAACCCCAAGCCGGTGACCGGCAGCGTGCCGATCATCGTCGGCGGCCACTCCGAGGCCGCGGCCAGGCGTGCCGGCCGTCTCGGCAACGGCTTCTTCCCATCGATCGGCCGTCCCGCCGACACGATGCCCCTGATCGACATCGCACGCCGTGCCGCCGAAGCGGCGGGCCGCGATCCCGGAGCCATCGAGATGCTCGCCGGTTGCCCCGATCTTTTGCCCGGCTCGGGCAAGGATGCGGAAGCGGCCATCAAGGAACGTGCAGCGCAGGGCATCGGCCGCATCGTGCTGCCCTCCAGTGCCTTCATGCCGAACCTGGAAGAGAGCCTCGCGCGCTTCGGCGAAAAGGTCATCCGTCCCTTCGGCTAGGCTCTTCGCACGCCGAAGAGCCGTTCTCCTGATCGCGTGTCACACGCGCCCATGTCACACCAAGTTGTGACATTTTCTGTGACACACACTCGCCTGGGGTCCGGGCCGAGCCCGGTTTCACGGGCTTTTTTGGGCGTCGTTTCTTCTTCTGGTGTCACAGCCCGGTACTGCCTGTGACAGGCAGCGCCATGTGTCCGTTCCGACTCTTATCGGTGCTCGGTGGGGACGGGCTCAATCCGGACTCAGTCGGCCTGGCGTGACGTACCATCCGAGGCAAGCTCCACCCTCGCTTCTGCGTCAACCCGCGGCGTGCGCGGGCAGGTCATGCTCCTGTAGGAGAACTGGCGCGTTCCGACCGCCAGCTTGCCTGAATCAAAAGTATATTCCTGCTGAATCTGCAATTTTCTCTCGCCCACATCCGCGTGAACGATTGCTGGCAGTGACTGCATCGTCCCCGCGACCTAGCCGAAGGCCTTGGCGATGCGGGCCCAGTCGGCGATAGCCGCTTCCTGGCCGGGCACGAGTTGGATCGTGAACTGGGTGTAGCCCGCCCCGCGCAGCGCCTCGATGCGCTGCTTGATCTCGCCCTCGGTCGCGGTGAACGAGGTGGCGCGGATCAGGTCGGCGGTGACGAACTTTTTTTCCTCGGGCTTCACGAACATCAGATGCCCTCGGTGGTTTTCCAGATAGGGCGCATCCTTGGGCTCGTAGGTCCGCGCCAGAGCGACATAGCCTGCCAGTTCCGGCCGCTCGGCGAGCAGGGCCTGGGTCGGCTTCATGTTCAGGAGCGCCTCGTCGGCGGCACGATGCAGCATCACCGCCGCGCGCGGTCCTGCTTGGGCCATGGCGCGCTCGGAGTCGGCCGGTTCGCCCTCCTGCAGCACGCAGCCAAGCGCAAAGGCGGTGGCCTTGAGGTCGCCCGGCGCGTGTCCGGCCTTCTGCCAATCCTCGCGCATCGCCTGCACTTCCTTGATGCCGTTCTCGACATTGCCGACGAAGTCGATCCAGCCGGCTTTAAGCTTGGCCGTGAGGGCGCGGGTGCGCGGCCCGAACGCCGAGAGGTGCAACGTGATCGGATCGCGGATGTTGAACAGGTCGAGTTCGGGATTGAGGAAGCGGATCTTGCGGCTCTGGCCTTCCATCTCGAAATCGACGGTCTCGCCGGCGAGCAGGCCGTAGACCTGGTGGATATAGGCCTCCATGTCCTTGATTTTGATGGCGCCGAAGCCCATGGCGCGCCGCGCTGTGAAGCCGGTGCCGACGCCGAAGTCGATGCGGCCCGGCGCCAGGCTGTTTAGTGTCGCCAGCGCATTGGCCGCGACCGGCGCGATGCGGTTGGACGGCACCAGAACGCCGGTGCCGAGGCGGATGCTCTTCGTGTTGACGGCCGCGGCACCCATGGCGACGAAGCAGTCGGCGCTCAGCATCTGCGTGTCGTAGAACCAGGCGTGGCTAAACCCCAGTTCCTCGGCCCGCTTCGCGTGCTTCCAAGAATCTGCCGCCGTGGGCAGCGCGATGCCGAAATCCATCACTGTCTCCCTCAGATGTCGGCGAGCGCCGCCAGCATGTGGTCGCGCGCGGCAAAATCGCCGTCGTCGTGGACGGGCTGCAGGCAGACGTGGGTGGCGCCGGCGGTGAAATGCGCGCGCAGACCCTTCTTGATCGTCTCCGCGTCGCCCCACAGGACCATGGCGTCGATGAAGCGGTCGCTGCCGCCGTCGGCGAGATCGGTTTCGCTGAAGCCTTCGCGCAGCCAGTTGTTGCGATAGTTCGGCAGCCCCATGTAGCGCAAAAGTTCCTTGCGGCCGAGCGCGCGGGCGCGGATGGGATCGGTTTCGAGCGTGACCTTCTGTTCGACGGCGAGAGTCTTGCCCGGCCCCAGGATGGCAGCAGCCTGCGCCGTGTGCTTGGACGTCACGTTGTAGGGCACGGCGCCGCGCGATTTCTCGGCGCTCAAGGCCAGCATCTTGGGGCCAAGCGCTGCCACCACCACCGGCAGTTCCTCGCCGGCGGGCAGGCCCTTGTGGACGCCGTCGAGATAGGCGCGCATGGCACCCAGCGGCTTGTCGTAGCGATGGCCGCGCAATCCCTCGACCATCGGGATGTGGCTGACGCCAAGGCCCAGGATGAACCGGCCGCCGTAAATATTGTTCAACGACACCGTGGCCCGCTGCGCGGTGAACGGGTCGCGGGCATAGATGTTGGCGATGGAGCTGCCGATGGTGAGCTTCGTGCTCTTCGACAGCAGATAGGCGGCCAGCGACATCGATTCGTAGCCGCGCGATTCGGGATACCAGAAAGCCGAATAGCCACCACCCTCGACGACTCGCATGAGATCGGCGAGTTGGGTTCCGTTCAGCTTGTCGGTCGAATACCAGACTCCCAAGCGTCCCAACTTCATGGCTTGGCTGTCCTTGCTCAAAACTCCAAAAGCCGAAAAAGCATAGCGTTTTCAGCGCCGCAGTCATACCGTCTTCGGCATGCTCACGCTTCTGTCCGCCCCAGCTTCCCTGCTCTCGTTTCGGGTTCGTAGTCGCCTCACCCTGGAGCTCGAACTCGTGGCCCTCCACCATCGCTACGAGCGTCGCGCGGTCTGAACTTCTCGCGGTGACTGAACCTGCGACGCCGTCGCGGTGCCGGGCGTCGTCGCGATCCGCAATTGCATCACTCGGTTGCTGGCGCGCCCAGATCCCATGCAGGGAGCCTCCGTCGCATGAGAACGGCGCTCTATTTGATAACCGAACATCGTCAACCGTGGCCTTCATCGGAACACCGATTCCATGGCCGGATGGCTTTCTGAGCACGGACAGGCTGTGTCGATAGCCACTGCGATGAGGTCAGCCGTAAAGCCCATGATACGTCTGGCGCAACGGCTGCTTCTGGATCTTCCCGGTTGAAGTCATCGGCAGGCTATCGACGAAGCGCACGGCCTTCGGCACCTCGAAGCCGCCAAGGTGGGACTTGCAGTGCTGGATGATGTCCTCCTCGGTCACCTCTACGGTCGGCTTGAGGATCACGACTGCCGTCACCGCCTCGATCCAGCGCGGGTGCGGGAGGCCGATCACCACTGCATTGGCCACGCCTGGATGCCGCAGTAGCACGGCCTCGACCTTGATCGACGGCACATTCTCGCCCCCGGTCTTGATCATGTCCTTCTTGCGGTCGGTGAACAGCAGCTGTCCATCGGCATCGAACATCCCGAGATCACCGGTATGGTGCCAGCCGAATTTGCGGGCTTCGGCGGTGGCCTCGGGATTCTTGTAGTAGCCAGCCATGACGTTCGGCCCGCGGTGCACGATCTCCCCGACCTCGCCGCGCGGCAGCACCCTTCCCTCATCATCCATGATCACTGTGTCGTTGATAAGCGAAGACTCGCCCCAGTAGCTGCCGAACCGGCGGAGTTGTTCCTCGGGCCTGAAGAAGACCGTGGCCGGATACATTTCCGTCTGCCCGGAGGCCAGCATGAAGTTCGGGCAAAGCTCGGCAATCAGCCGGCGCAGCAGCGGCTCGGCCATGGGGGCCATGGCATAGAGACAGAGCCGGAGGCTTGAGAGGTCATGCGTGCCGCGCGATGAATGATCCAGAATCCCCGAATACATCAGCGGCAGCATGAAGACAAAACTCACCCGCTCGCGAGCAATCGCCGAAATCACTTTTGCCGGGTCGAAGCCGCGCATGATGACGGACGTCGCACCGGCCTGCAGGAACGTGCACAGGAACGTATGCTGCGCGCAGTGGAAGAGCGGCATTAGGGCGATCGTTACGTCGCCACGGCGGGCCTCCATTTCGATGACATTGCCGAGTGAGGCGATATAGACAGCCATATGGGTCTGCATAACCCCCTTGGGCCGTCCAGTCGTACCGCTGGTGTACATAATCTGGGCGACATCGCGATCCTCGATCGCGATCTCCGGCTCGTCCGCCGACCGTCCCGCCATGGCTTCGGAATAGGCGATCATGCCGCCCGCGCCGTCATGCCCCGCGACGGGCAGCAGCACGCCCTTGCCGACCAGCTCATCGATCGGCTGCCGCAGCGTCGGATTGGCGTAGAGCGCGTCATCGACGATCGCCAGGCGGGCTTCCGAGTGCTCCAGAATGTAGCGAATGTCGTCGGGTGCCAAGCCGGTGTTGATCGGCACCCAGATCATGCCTGCCTTGTGGATGGCAAACATGGTGATGACGAACTGATAGGAGTTGTTGCAGAGGCTGGCTACGCGATCACCCTTGGCCAACCCGGCGCCGAGCAGGAAGTGGGTAAAGCGGTTGATATCGGCATCCAGCGCCGCGAAGGTGACGCGCGTATCGCCCTCGACCAGCGCGATCCGCTCCGGATGCCGACGGGCGGCGCGACGCACAATGTCGCCGATGGCGACCCGGCCGATCAAACCCGGAGCCGGAATACCTTCAGTGGCAGGCGTCGATTGCGACATCTTGAATCCCTTTGCGCAAAACTCCAAAAAGCCGAGAAAGCATAGAGTTTGCGGCGCCCCAGTAATACCGGCGCCGGCGTGCTCGCGCTTCTGTCCGCCCTCGGTTCCCTT
>JABMNB010000683.1 GCA_013205335.1 Rhodospirillales bacterium | reverse complement strand
TGCCAGATCGCGTCGCGGTTGGAGGGCGAGAACACCTTTTCCATAGCTTCCTGCCAGGGCAGCCAGAGCTGGGCGACATGCTCGGCGGGGGCGAGTGTCGCCACGATCTGCTGCGGCACCTGGAAGCCGAACACGTGTTCGACATTGTGGGTGACGCCGGGCGCGTAGCGCGCGCGCCATTGCGCCCAGATCTCGTAGCGGTTGACCTGTCGCCAGTCGGTGAGCGTTCCGACCGCGAGCCCGGTCTCCTCCAGCAGCTCGCGACGCGCGGTCGCCTCGAGGTCCGGGTCGTCCGGCTCGCGCGAGCTCGTCACCGACTGCCAGAGCCCCTCTGCGCGGTTTCGGGCCCCGGCCCGCTCCAGCAGCAGCACGTCCAGGCGGGGCGTATGAACCACCACCAGCACCGATTCGGGGATTTTGAAGGTCATCCTGCAGCATAGCCCGCAACATTGACTCCGGGCCTCCCGCCGCTATGGTCCGGCGGCATTTTTCGAGGGATTTCGATGACTAAGCAGCTGCAAACCGCGATCGACGCGGCATGGGAAGCGCGTGACGGCATCAACAGCGCCACCAAGGGCGAGGTCCGCGACGCGGTCGAAGCGGCGATCGCCGGCCTCGACGACGGCACCTTCCGCACCGCCGAGAAGCTCGGCGACGAGTGGGTCGTGAACCAGTGGCTGAAGAAGGCCGTGCTGCTCTCGTTCCGGCTCTACGATTCGGTGCCTATGGAGGGCGGCGCTTCGTTCCCCGGCCTGGGTGCCGCGCCCTGGTTCGACAAGGTGCCGCTCAAGACCACCGGCTGGGACGCCGCCCGCTTCGCCAAGGCGAACTATCGCTCGGTCCCCGGCTCGATCGTGCGCCGCGGCTCGTACATCGCGCCGTCGGTCGTGCTGATGCCGTCCTTCGTCAACCTCGGCGCCTATGTCGACACCAACACGATGGTCGACACCTGGGCGACCGTCGGCTCTTGCGCCCAGATCGGCAAGAACTGCCACCTCTCGGGCGGCGTCGGCATCGGCGGCGTGCTTGAGCCGCTGCAGGCCAACCCGGTCATCATCGAGGACAACTGCTTCATCGGCGCCCGCTCCGAGGTCGTCGAGGGCGTGATCGTCGGCACCGGCGCGGTGCTGTCGATGGGCGTGTTCATCAGCGCCACCACCAAGGTGGTCGATCGCGCCACCGGCCAGATCCACATCGGCAAGGTGCCGCCGTATTCGGTCGTCGTGCCCGGCAATATCGGCGGCGGACCGGACCGCCCGTCGACCTACTGCGCCGTGATCGTGAAGACCGTCGACGAGCGCACCCGCTCCAAGACCTCGATCAACGAGCTGCTGCGCGACTGAGGGCTAACCGTACGCGGAGAGCACACATGCCCGACGCCGCCGATCTTTCCGTGCCGTTGCCTCGCCAGGCAATGCCCGATCGGCTGCTCTGGCGCGGTGACACGCTGGCGCCGGAAGCCGGGCGGATCGCGCTTCCAGGCGACGTCGAGTGCGAACTCGATCGGCTCGTTGCCGCGCTGGATCGCGATCTCGTGCCGCTCCTGCTGCTGCGGCTGGAGGATTTTCCGCTCGACGCGGCGCGCGCGTTCATGCGCGACGTCAGACACAGCCTCGATGACGGACCCGGCTTTGCCATCATCGATCGCCTGCCCGTGGAACGCTGGTCGCGCGATGGCGTGCGCGCCGCGTGGTGGCTGCTCGCCTCCCTGGTCGCTCGTCCGGTGGCTCAGAAATGGGATGGCACCTCGATCTATGACGTGACCGATCTCGGCAAGCCGCCGGGCAACGGCGTGCGACCCGACGTCACCAACGCCGAGCAGAACTTCCATACTGACAACAGCTACAATCTCGTGCCGCCGCACTATGTCGGCCTGCTGTGCGTGCGCACGGCCATGGAAGGCGGTGTGAGCGGCATCGTGAGCTTTGCCGCCGCGCACGAGGAGATGCGCCGGCAACATCCCGACCTGCTGCCAAGGCTTTACCAACCGTTCTACTTCGACCGGCAGCGCGAGCATGCGCCGGGCGACATCATGACGACGCACCATCCGATGCTCGAACGCGAGGACGGCCGCCTGATCGCCAGGCTGTCGCGCTTTCAGGTGACCAACGGCCATGCCTTGGCCGGTGTCGCTCTCGACCCGGAGGGTGTTGCCGCACTGGAAGCCTTCGAAGCGATCCTGAACGCGCCTGGCATGGCGGCACGCTTCACCTTCCAGCCTGGCCAGGTCCAGCTCATCGACAATCGCGCGCTCGGCCACAAGCGCACCGGGTTCCGCGACTGGCCGGACCCCGAGCGCAAGCGTCTCCTGATACGCTTGTGGCTGCGCGACCGCGGCAGCCGCGCCTACAACGGCTGACCACCACCCAGGCAACACACCCGCGGAGGGGCACTCTATCCAATATGGCGCTTCCACTCGGGCTGAGCCCTGAGATGCGCGCCTTCCTTGGCGAGGATCTTGGAGGTGCGCTCGGGTGCGAAGCCCAGCTCGACGAAGGCGGGCCCGACATTGGCGACCTCGCGATACTCGGCGATCCTGCCGTCGCGCAGTGTCATCATAGAACAGCCCTCGAAGCCGACGCGCTTGCCCTCGGCGCCGGGCAGCTTCGAGACGTAGCTGAACGTGTAATAGGCGTAGAGCATTTTCCCGTCGCTGACCGGCCGGTGCATCTCCCACCGGAATTCGTGGGCAGTGCGATGGAACCAGTCGTCGATCATCTCGGCGATCCGCTCGCGGCCCTTGAAATCGCCGTAGAACACGTCGTGATAGACGCCGTCCTCGGTGAACAGGCTCGCGAAGC
>JABMNB010000682.1 GCA_013205335.1 Rhodospirillales bacterium | reverse complement strand
GTGCTGAACGACACCGCGGGCGCATCGAAAGTCATCGGATCCTGCAGGCAGAAACCTGCCATGGCATCGAGGAACAGCGCGAGGTCGGGCACGTTCCGCGCCATCGGCCCCTGCACCGACTGCGGCGACCACAGGTTGTTCGAAGTGCCGCGCGTCACGCGGCCCGGCGAGGGCCGGATACCGACGGTCGAACAATAGGTGCCAGGCCGGCGCAGCGAGCCGCCGTGGTCGGAACCTTGCGCCAGCCAGACCTCACCGGTCGCCACCGACACCGAACCGCCGCCGGTCGAGCCACCGCAGGTGAGCGAGGTATTCCAGGGGTTCCGCGTGCGGCCGAACACCTCGTTGAAGGTGCTGCCGCCGGCACCGAATTCCGGTGTGTTCGACTTGCCCATCACGATGCCGCCCTTGCGCTCGATGCGCTCGACCAGCGGATTGGACTTTTCCGGCACATGGTTGGCGAAGATCGGCGAGCCATAGGTGGTGCGCACGCCCGCCACGTCGGTCAGGTCCTTGATCGAGACGGGAAGGCCGGCCAGCCAGCCCGCCTCACCCTCGGCCTCGTTGGCGGTGCCCGCCATGATCCTCTTGGCGTGGTCGCGGGCGCGATCGAGGCAGAGCGTCGGCATGGCGTTCACCGCCGGCTCGACTTCGGCCATGCGCGCGGCCGAGGCTTCGATGAGGTCGAGGGGCGAAATCTCCTTCTTCTTGAGACGCGAAACGGCCTCGACTGCGGTAAGACGCCAAAGTTCGTTGCTCATGTATTGCCTCCAGCCAACAGTGTGCCAGCCTTCGCGGACAACTGTCTGCCTTTCATATCCCGCAAACCTGGTTTAGCTGCCTTGCCCGCTCCGCATGCGCGCCGCCGCCAGATTCGCCCCCGAGGAAGCACACCATGACGCCAGACCAAACCGAACCTGCCGGCCCCCTCAAGGGTCTGCGGATCGTCGACATCTCGACCGTCGTGGCCGGCCCGTTCGCGGCGGGCCTGCTGGGCGATTACGGCGCCGAGATCGTGAAGGTCGAGATGCCGGGCGCCGGCGACTCGCTGCGGGCGCTGGCACCGCACAAGGACGGCGTGCCGCTGTGGTGGAAGGTCACCAACCGCAACAAGAAGGGCATCACGCTGGACCTTCGCCTCCCCGAGGGCCGCGACCTGTTCGCAAAGCTGGTGTCCGACGCCGACGTGCTGGTCGAGAATTTCCGTCCGGGCACGCTCGACGGCTGGGGCATTACCCGGAGCTGGCTGCAGGACCTCAATCCGCATCTCACGATCCTGCGCGTCACCGGCTTCGGCCAGGACGGGCCCTATGCCGGGCGCCCCGGCTTCGCGCGAGTTTTCGAGGCGATGAGTGGCTTCACGCAGATCTGCGGCGAGGAGGACGGCCGGCCGCTCCATCTCGGCTATCCGATCTCCGACGCCGTCGCCGGCCTGTTCGGCGCGCTCGGCATCCTCGCCGCCCTGCACGATCTCGCGCACAATCCGGAGCGGCGCGGCCAGGAGATCGACTGTTCCGCCACCGAGGCGATGCTGCGCACCCTCGAGTTTCTCGCCATCGAATACGACCAGCTCGGCGCCGTGCGCACGCGGTCGGGCAACCGCAGCCAGTATGCCGCGCCGGGCAACGTCTATCGCACGGCCGACGACAAGTGGGCGTCGATCGCGGCCTCGACCCAGAGCATCTTCGTGCGGCTCTGCACGGCGCTCGACCTCAAATACCTGCTGGAAGATCCGCGCTTCGCCCTCAATCCGGCGCGGGTCAAGAACTACCGCGAGCTCGACGAGATCGTCGGCGCCGCCATCGGCAAGCTGACCCTCGCCGAGCTGCGCGAGACCTTCACCCGTCACGAGGTTGGCTTCTCGCCGATCTACGACATCGCCGACGTCTTTGCCGATCCGCAGTTCGAGGCGCGCCAGGCGATCGTCCGCGTGCCCGACAGCGAACTGGGCTCGGTGCGCATGCAGGGGGTCGTGCCACGCTTCTCCGAAACGCCGGGCGTCGTGCGACACGCCGGCCCGGCGATGGGCCAGCACAACGAGGAAGTCTATGGCGGCCTGGGCCTGTCCGCGGCGGAGATCGCGGACCTCCGGGCACGCAAGGTCATCTAGCAGGCCGTCGAGAAAGTCGGGCCCGGGCAAATAAACGAAATAACCGAAATAAACGAATCAAACGAATTGAATGTCGCAGCCCCTGATTCAGGTATCCTGGTACCGCTGGCGGGTTGATGTTGCTCGCCGGTCCCTGCAAAAACCTGTTCCAACAGCCCGCCAGGGAGGATCATGATGCTACGACGCACGTTTGGCGCGCTTTCGCTGGCCACCCTGGCCGCGCCATCGGCCCAGGCGCAGGGCGACAAGGTCGCGAAGCTGGTGGTCGGCTTC
Organism: Rhodospirillales bacterium; assembly: GCA_013205335.1. Lineage (GTDB taxonomy): Bacteria > Pseudomonadota > Alphaproteobacteria > Reyranellales > Reyranellaceae > Reyranella. The sequence continues at coordinate 22,713 of JABMNB010000682.1, read as the reverse complement.
CCGGCCGGCCAGGCGACCGACATCATCGCCCGCCTGCTCGCCGAGGCGCTGAAGCCTGAGCTCGGCGAGACCGTCATCGTCGACAACAAGCCGGGCCAGGGCGGCAGCATCGCCCTCGGCCTGGTCGCCCGCGCGGCGCCGGACGGCAGCACCTTCGTCCTGTCGCCGCTCGCTGCCCTGGCCATCAATCCGCATCTCTACAAGAACGTGACCTACCAGAGCCTGACCAGCTTCGAGCCGGTGGCGCGCGTCTGCGACCTGCCTCTGGTGCTGGTGGTGCATCCGTCGCTGCCGGTGAAGACGCTGCCGGAGCTGATCGCCTATGCCAAGGCCAACTCGGACAAGCTCAGCCATCCCTCGTCGGGCAACGGCACATTGAGCCACGTCGCGATGGAGGAGCTGAAGGCCAAGGCCGGCATTCGCATCCTTCACGTGCCCTATCAGGGCAGCCCGCCGGCGATGAACGACCTCGTCGCCGGCACGGTGCTGGTCGCGATGGATACCGTCACCGTCACCAAGCCACACATCGATGCCGGTCGCCTGCGCCTGATCGCCGTCAGCACGCTCGAGCGCCTGTCCTTCTTCCCCGACACACCGACGATCGCCGAACAGGGCTTTCCCGGCCTCGAGGCCAGCGCCTGGCTGGCGATCCTGCTGCCGGCGCAGACACCGGCCGACAAGGTCAAGCGTCTGTCGGACGCCGTGGTGAAGGTGGTCGGCATGCCGGAGATGCAGAAGAAGTTCCTGGCGGCCGGCGCCATTCCACATGCCATGGATGCGGCCCGGTTCACCGCGTTCCTCAGGAGCGAGGATCAGCGCTGGAGCAGGGTGATCGCGCAGTCCGGCATCAAGGCAGACTGACGATGTGCCGCCGACGTTGCGCGAAGTAGAGAACGCCCAGCAGCATCAGGTTCAGGAGATTGAAGGCCAGCGCCGACTTGAAGGCGGACATGTAGGAGAGCGTGGCGTCGAAGATGAAGCCGCCCAGCCAGCCGCCGGCTGCCATGCCGGCCATGGCGAACAGCATGACCACGCCCAGCCGCCAACCGGCGATCGTCGGGCCGTAGAGAAAGCGCAGATTGAGCGCATAGCCCTGCACGATCGCGATGAAGGGAATGCCGTGCAGCAGCGACAGAGCGTAAATGCCGCTCAGGCTGCGGACATAGAGGAAACCGACCAGCGAACCGATCTGGATCACCGAACAGAGCAGGCTGACCGGCAACGGTCCGATGCGCTGGGCGAGCCGCGCCATGACGAAGGTGGCGACGATGGCCGACACCAGCACCAGCGACACCGCCTCGGTTCCGCGCGCCGCGGGATAGCCGAGATCGCCGCAGAAGGCGACCATGTGCACGAAGGGAATCGCCATGGCGGCGCAGCAACAGAAGCCGGCGGCCGACAGCAGCAGCATGATCATCGAAGAGGGTAGCGGCAGGTGCACTTTCTCCTCGCGCCGCCGTCCGCCCGGACCGCGCAGGGTCGGCGCCGCCCGAACGTAGAGCGCTCCCAGCAGCAACAGCCCACCTGACACCAGGCCGTAGACGAACAGCGTGTCGCGCCAGCCGATCTCCGGCAGCAGCAGGCGATAGATCTGCGGCCAGACGGAGCCCGCGACCGCGGGGCCGATGGAGATGAGGGCGATGGCGGTGTTGCGCCGCTTGTCGAACCAGCCCTGCACGTTGTTCATCGCCGGCGTGAAGGTGCCGGCATTGCCGAAGAAGCCCAGCAGGATCGCATAGCCCGCATAGAGCGCGATCTCGCCGCCGCGCGATGCCGCCCATCCGCCCAGCGCGATCGAGACGCCGGCGATCAGCAACGGCACGCGGGGGCTGGTGCGATCGGCCAGCCAGCCCATGAAGACGCCGCCCACGCCCATGCCGAAGAAGCCCACCATGTAGGCGAAGGACGGCACGGCGCGCTGGTCGCCGAAATCGGCCGCCATCTCCTTGAGGCCGACCATGGGCAGATAGATGCCGCCGCCGCCCAGCGCCACGCAGGCCATCGAGACCCACGCCAGACGCCAGGCGTAGGCGCTGTCGATACCCCTCCCCGGCGGGGCGACGCTCACTCGCGCGCCAGCGCCGCCGCAGCCGCCTTTTTGGCGTCGAGCACCTGGTCGTCGTCCATCAGCACGGTGACCTTGCGCAGCTTGCCGGTGAAGGCGAACGGCGCCTCGTAGTGCGACACCGGACTCGACCGGTCGCGGCCGATGTCGAGCCCCGACCAGGAGATGAAGCTCACGAAACCGTTCTGGGTGTCGAAGCTCCCCGCCGGCTCGCCGTCGACCAGGAGCGTCGCGATGTTGCGACCCTGGTTGCGCCGCATGCGCACGCCGAGCCGGCGATTGCCGGCCGGCACCGGATGCTCGGAGACGATCAGATGATGCTCGCCGCCGATGTTCATGTCGTAGGCGAGCTTTCCATCCTTCATGTAGAGCGAGTAGCCGGTGGTGGCATCGCCATGGGCGATCAGCACACCCTCGGTCATCGGCCCGTCGACATGGGCGTCGGCCTCGATCGTGTAGGTGCGGTTGCGCACGTCGGGCGCCACGTCGGTCGGCACATGGCCCATGCCGGCATGGAACACGAAGCGGTTGCGCGGACCGTGGAAGCGCTTTGCATTGTCGGCGAAGCGCGGCGCGAAGCGGTCGTCGAGCGGCAGCACCTTGCTCGCCTCGGCCTGCCGCCACCATTCCTCGATCATCGCCTTCAGCCGCTCGGGCTCCTTCTCGGCGAGATCGTCGGTCTCGTTGAAATCCTGGTCGAGGTGGTAGAGTTCCCACTTGTCGTTGGTGAAGTCGGCGCCCGGCGGGTGGAAGGAGACCGCCTTCCAGCCGTCCTGCACTAGGCCGCGATGGCCGAACATCTCGAAATATTGTGGCTTGGCCTTCGACTTGGCCTTCGCGTTCTTCAGGCTCTTCGCGAAGCTGGTGCCTTCGAGCGGCATCTGCTTCACGCCGTTGATCGCCTTGGGCGCCTTCACGCCGACGATATCCAGCAGCGTCGGCACGAGGTCGCTGGCATGGCAGAACTGGTGACGCAGCTCGCCCTGCGCGGCGATGCCCTTGTCCCAGGCCATCACCAGCGGATCGCGGATGCCGCCGCCGTGGGTGTTCTGCTTGTAGCGGCGCAGCGGCGTGTTGGCCGCCATCGCCCAGCCCCACGGGAAGTTCGAGTGCGTGTCGGGTCCGCCGATATCCTCGATGCGCGCGATCTTCTCCTCGAGCGATTCGCGGCGCAGGTTGTAGGGGCCCATGGCGTTGATCATGCCGAACGGGCCGCCTTCCTGGCTGGCGCCGTTGTCGGACATGACGATGACCAGCGTGTCGTCGAGCTGGCCGGAGCTCTCGAGGAACGCCATCAGGCGGCCGATATGCTGGTCGGCATGGTCGAGCATGGCGGCATAGGCGGCCTGCAGCCTGGTGAACAGGCGGCGCTCGGGTTCTGCGATCTCGTCCCAGGCCCGCACGGAGTCGTTGCGCGGCGGCAGCTGCGTGCCCTTTGGCACGATGCCCATCTCGATCTGGCGCGCGAGGCGGCGGTCGCGCTCGGCATCCCAGCCTTCGGCGAACACCGGGTCGTACTTGGAGACGAGGTTGAAGGGCGCCTGATGGGGCGCATGGCAGGCGCCGAAAGCCAGCCAGGTGAGCCACGGCGTCTCGGCATTGTCGGCGACATGATCGGCGAGATAGCGGATCGCCTGATCGACCAGGTCGGAGGTGAGATGATAGCCGGTGGCGAAGGTGCCCGGCGGATCGACCGGCGTGTTGTCGCGCACCAGTTCGGGCGCAAACTGGTCGGTCTCGGCATCCATGAAGCCGTAATAGCGATCGAAGCCGCGCCCCAGCGGCCAGCCGTCGAACGGCCCGGTCGCGCCCGATTCGGTGAGCGGGGTCACATGCCACTTGCCCAGCATGTAGTTGCGATAGCCGTGCGGGCGCAGCATCTCGGCGATGGTGCCCGCCTCGCGGCTGATCTTGCCGCGATAGCCGGGGTAGCCCGAATCGAAGTTGGCGAGGCAGCCGACGCCGACCGAATGATGGTTGCGGCCGGTCAGAAGGGCTGCCCGCGTGGTCGAGCACATGGCCGTCGTATGGAAGCCGGTGTAGCGCAGCCCGCGCCTGGCGATGGCGTCGATCGCGGGCGTCTCGATCGGCGAGCCGTAACAGCCCAGATCCGAGAAACCGACATCGTCGAACAGGATGACGAGGATGTTAGGCGCGCCGGCCTTATTTATTCCAGGGGGCCGCTTGGGCCCTTCGGGCCAGTGGGGCTGGGAGTCCTGGACCGTTTTGCCGATCTTGCCGCCGTGTCCCGTCATGCGCTTCCTCTTTCCTTGCCGCGTTTGTCCGACACTTGGGCAGCGTGATCAACCTTGTCGGAGTTCATGCCGCTTGTTAGGGAAAGTCATGGCTCATTTCACGTCCGACGGCCTCGACCTCGCCTACGACGAATTCGGTCCCGCCGATGCTCGCAAGGCGATCGTGCTGGTGCATGGCTTCTCCGCGAACCGCTACGAAAACTGGAAGCGCATGGGCTGGTACGACGCCATCGCCTCCAAGGGTCTTCGCGGCTTCGCGCTCGACAATCGCGGCCACGGCGAGAGCGCCAAGCCGCACGATCCGGCCCTGTATGATCGCGAGGCCATGGCGCGCGATGTTTTTGCATTGCTGGACCATGCCGGCGTCGAGCGCGCGCATGTCCTCGGCTTCTCGATGGGCTCGCACATTGCCCTGACGGCGGCCCTGCTCGATCCCGGTCGAGTCGACCATCTGGTCGTGGCCGGCGTCGGCGCCAGGATGTTCGATCCGCCGCGCGCGGAAGGCGCCATGGCTGAGGCCATGGAAGCCGCCAGCCCCGACGAGATCGCCGACCCGATGCTGAAAAGCTTCCGCCACTTCGCCGACGAGCAGAAGGAAGACCGGCTGGCGCTGGCTGCCTGCTCACGCGGCCCGCGCCTGCCGCTCACCCGCGACTCGCTGATGGCGATCCGGCGTCCCACCCTCGTCGTCGCCGGCGCCCGCGACCAGCTCGCCGGCCCGCCGCAGGGACTGGCCGACGCCATCCCCGGCGCCAAGGCGGTGACCCTGCCGGGTTGCGATCACTTCTCCTGCATCGGCCATCCGATGTTCAAGGCCACGGTGTTCGACTTCTTCGACGGCTGGCTCGAGTAGGACGTGGCGCGGATCAGCTTCAAGCGCATTCGCGAGCGCGCCGCGAAGCGCAAGGGCGGCGAGAAGGCGCTGGCAGCCCTGCTGCCGAAGCCACGCGACAACAAGGAACTGGCCAAACTCACCGATGATCGCGTGCTGGCGGAAATGGCACGCCGCGTCTTCTGCGCGGGCTTCGTGTGGAGCGTCATCGACAAGAAGTGGCCGGGCTTCGAAGAGGCCTTCCTCGGCTTCAATCCCAAGCGCCTGCTGTTCCAGCCGGCCGAGTTCTGGGAGGGGCTCACACAGGACACGCGCATCGTGCGCAATCCGACCAGCATCCGGTCGGTGCGCGACAATGCGAAGTTCGTCACCGACATCGCTTCGGAGCATGGCAGCTTCGGCAAGTTCCTCGCCGCCTGGCCGGCCGACGACCAGATCGGCCTGCTCGAAATCTTCGCCAAGCGCGGCTGCCGCCTCGGCGGCTTCTCCGGCCAGTACCTGCTGCGTTTCCTCGGACGTGATTCCTTCATCCTGACCGGTGACCTGATGATGTGCCTACGCGATGCCGGCGTGCCGATCAGCGAGAAAGGTACGTCCAAGAAAGACCAGAAGCTCGCCCAGGCGCAGATCAACGCCTGGGCCGAGGAAAGCGGCCTGCCCCTCACCCACATCTCCCGGATCTGCGCCCTGTCGATCGGCGAGAACCACGATGCCGCGCGCCTCGCGGAAACCATGCGGACGTGACCATGACGAACATCCTGCTGATCAATCCCAACACGACGAAATCGATCACCGACCTCGTCCTCAAGACGGCAAAGGGCTTTGCCTCCAAGGGCACGCGCCTGCGGGCACTGACCGGTTCCTTCGGCCCCCGCTACATCGCCTCGCGCGCGGGCTATGCCATCGCGAGCCATGCGGCGCTTGACGCCTACGCCAACGATCGCGGACCGAAGGATGCGGTCGTGCTGGCCTGCTTCGGCGATCCGGGCCTCGCGGCTCTGAAGGAGGTCAGTCCGGTGCCGGTCGTGGGCATGGCTGATGCGTCGATCCTGCAAGCCTGCGCCATGGGCAACCGCTTCTCCATCGTCACCGGCGGCGAGCGCTGGAAGTCGATGCTGGAAGAATTCGTAGCTAACCACGGCCTCTCCTCGCGCCTCGCCTCCGTGCGCACCGTGGCGCCGACCGGCGCCGACATCGCGCGCGACCCCAACGCCGCCATGGAATTGCTGGCACAAGGGTGCTCAGCCTGCGTCAAGGAGGACGGCGCCGACGTCGTGATCCTGGGCGGCGCGGGACTGGCCGGCCTTGCCGCCAAGCTGAAGCCGATGGTCGACGCCCCTCTTCTCGATGGCGTGGCCTGCGCCATCTCGATGGCCGAGGGGCTCGCCCTGCAGAAGCTCGCCAAAGCCACCAATGGTGCACTTGCGAAGCCGGGCGCCGTCGACAGCATCAAACTCTCCAGGGGACTTTCGAAGCTGCTGCAATCGCCCTAGGGTCCGTCCTCATGCGGTTGGTCAGCTTTCGCCATGCGGGCGCGAACAAATTCGGCGCAGCCGTCGACGGCGGTATCGTCGATCTGTCGGCGCGCACGAACGGGCGCTGGTCCGGGTTGCGCGACGTCATCGCGGCCAACGCGCTCGACCAACTCCGCGCCACGACAGGGGGCGCAGCGGCAGATTTCGCGTTCGAGGACGTCGAACTGCTGCCGGTCATTCCCGATCCGGGCAAGATCCTCTGCGTCGGCCTCAACTATGCGAGCCATGTCGGCGAGGTCGGACGCCAGATGCCGACGGTACCCAGCGTGTTTTCGCGGCTTCACAACACGCTGGTGCGCCACGGCGGCGACATCGTGCGGCCACGCGCCTCGACCCATTTCGACTATGAGGGCGAACTCGCCATCGTGATCGGCGAGCGTTGCCGGCACGTGCCGCGCGCCGGCGCCCTCTCGGTGATCGCGGGCTACACCTGCTTCCTCGACGGCAGCGTCCGCGACTTCCAGAAGCACTCGGTCTTCGCCGGCAAGAATTTCCCGGCCACCGGACCGCTGGGACCGTGGATGGTCACGTCGGACGTGATCGCCGATCCGCAGCGGCTCGAACTGACCACGCGGCTGAACGGCACCGTGGTCCAGCACGACACGACCGACCACATGATCTTCGATGTCGCGACCATCATCGAGTATCTCTCGACCGTGACCTGGCTGGAGCCGGGCGACATCATCGCGACCGGCACACCCGAAGGCGTGGGCGCCGGCCGCAAGCCGCCGCTCTGGATGAAGGCCGGCGACAAGGTAGAGGTCGAGATTTCCGGCATAGGGACTTTGGGCGTCAATGTCGTCGACGAGTGAACCTTACGACGTGCTGGGGGGCGATACCGGCTCCGAGAGGAAGAAGGCCCGCGAATTCAAGGTGATCGCGCTGATCGCCGTGGCGCATTTCGTGAGCCACGTGCACATCATGCTGCTGCCGCCGCTGTTCGGCGAAGTCCGCGAGGCCTTCGGCGTCAGCTACGTCGAGATCGGCTTTGCGCTGACGGCGTTCAACGCCGCCTCGGCGCTGTTGCAGACGCCGGCCGGCTTCCTGGTCGATCGTGTCGGTCCGCGCGCCATGCTGACCGGCGGCCTGATCCTGGGAGGCCTCGCCGTCGCGGCAGCCGCGCTGCTGCCCGGCTACTGGTTCTTCGTCATCGCCTACGCCTTCCTGGGCCTCGCCAACACGGTCTATCACCCGGCCGACTATTCGATCCTGTCGGCCACCATCGATCACAAGCGGATCGGCAAGGCCTTCTCCATCCATACGTTCGCGGGCTATCTCGGCTCGGGCGTCACGCCTGCGCTGGCGCTGGCCTGCGCGGCAATCTGGGGCTGGCGCGGCGCCTTCCTGTTCGTGGCCGGCCTGTCGCTGGCGACCGCGTTGCTGCTGATCGTGGCGGGCAGCATCCTGCCACGCGTCGTGCACAAGCCCGGGCAGCAGCCGGCAAAGGACAGCGGCCAGAAGGTCGGGCTCGACCTGCTGCTGAGTGCGCCGATCCTGCGCAACCTGCTGTTCTTCTTCTGCCTGGCCATGGCCAATGGCGGCATCCAGACCTTCACCGTCGTCGGCATGGCGCAGATCCACGGAACGCCGTTCTCGGTCGCCAGCGTGGCGCTGTCGGGCTTCCTGCTGTGCAGCGCCGGCGGCGTGCTGCTGGGCGGCATCATCGCCGACCGCACGCCGCATCACGAGCGCGTGGCGGCCGTCGGCTTCGCCTGCACCTCGACCATGGCGATCCTGATGGCCTGGGTGAACATGCCGGCCGCTGTCCTGATCGGCGTCATGTCGGTGGGCGGCCTGCTGAACGGCATCATCCAGCCGTCGCGCGACATGATGGTGCGGGCCGTCACGCCGCCCGGCTCGTTCGGCAAGGTGTTCGGCTTTGTCAGCACCGGCTTCAACCTGGGCGGCATGGTCGCCCCTCTGCTCTATGGCTTCCTGATGGACCGCGGCGAGCCGCGCGCCATCTTCATGATCGTCACAGGCTTCATCTTCCTGGCGCTGGTCACCGCAATCACCCGTCGCAAACCCGAGAGCACCGCCCCATGGACTCGCTGATCACATCCACTCCTGCAAAGACCGAAGCCGCCACCGAAGCTCTCGTCCGCCGCTATGGCGCCGATGCCGTGCCGGCTGCCGGCCCGTGGAACGAGACGATCGCCACGATGCTCGACCATCGCTCGGTGCGCGGCTACAAGCCCGATCCCGTGCCCGCCGGTGCGCTCGAGAGCATGATCGCCGCCGCCCAGTCGGCTGCCACCAGCTCCAACATGCAGTGGTGGTCAGCGGTGGCCGTCACCGATCCGGCCAAGAAGAAGGTGCTGGCCGAAATCGCCGGCGGCCAGAAGCACATCGAGCAGTGCCCGCTTTTCATCGCCTGGATCGCCGACATGTCGCGCAACCAGCGCATCTCGAACGCGACGAAGACAGAGTTCGAGACCATGCCCTGGCTCGAGACCTTCATGGTCGCCTCGATCGACGCCGCACTGGCGGCGCAGAACGCGGTCGTCGCCGCGGAGTCGATGGGCCTGCGTACAGTCTACATCGGCGCCATGCGCAACGATCCGATCCGCGTGGCCGAACTGCTGGGCCTGCCGCCGCAGACCGTCGTCGTGTTCGGCCTGTGCGTCGGCTACGCGACCGAGAAGGGCGAGGGCGAGGTGAAACCGCGCCTGCCGCAGTCGGTCGTCCTGCACGACGAACGCTACGACGCGACCAGGGAAGAGGCCCTGCGTGCCGCCTACGATGCCGAAATGAGCAAATTCTCGGCCCGCCACGAATTGCAGGCCGCGACCTGGACCCAACGCGTCCTGAACCGCCTCGGGCCGATCAAGGCCATGAACGGCCGCGAAACGCTGCGCGCCGCCCTCGCGAAGATGGGCTTCGAAATCCGGTAGAGCGGAAGACGGGCCGGCTACCGTGGATGGTCGGCCTGAGGCCGAAACGGCCGCCCGTCAGCCGAACTTGCCGCTCTTCAGCAGGCCTACCATCGGGTTTGGCGCCGGTGCCGCGACGCGCCGCAGGGTGTTCGTGTCGCGATGGTTGAAGGCCGGCGTCTTGCCGCGGACCGCCAGGTCGGTGCGCGTCACGTAGGACCATGACCCGTCATCGTTGAAGGTGATGTCGATGCGGTAATAGTCGGTGCGAAACGCTTCCTCGAGAAAAGGGGTCGAGCAGATTCCGAAACGCGTGTCGCCGCGCTTTGCCTCCACGGAAATGGTCTTGTCGTCCGGCTTCGCCGTTCCGCCCGCCAGCACCACCTGGCCGCGCGGGATGGCGATGGACTGCATGATCAGACCGGTGGCAGGCTCCCACAGCCAGTAGCCGACCTGGTCGTGGAAGGTGATGGCTTCTTCTTCCGTGTTGATATGGATGTGATAGCGCAGCCCGTAGAGAAGCTGAGGCCCATTGGGCTGCGGGTCGATCGGCTCCATCCGGATATGTTCGCGGAACCCGCGCTGTTCGGGGCCCGGCGCCTTGGGACTGATATCGACGCCCTTGTCGGACTCCCATTCGCCGGCCAGACGGCGGAGCGGGCCCAGATTGGCCAGCGTATCCGGCGAAAAATCTTCGGGCTCGGTAAAGACGTCTTCGGGAATACTCGACATGGGATCCTCGGGCGGCTGCACGCGCGCCGAATGTGCAGCTCCGCCCTTGCGATCACAAGCGCGCGGCTTGTCACGCGTCGTGCCACTCGATGGCGAGGCAGCGCGCGCGCTGAACGCGAGATTAGCGATGGCCCGCGCGATTGACGGGGCCGCCTCGATTCATGTTTCCGTCCCCGGCCTGTCCCGGGGCCACACCGGGGCCGGGAGCGCCCGCACCAACGCCGGGCGCAACACCCACACCCGGAGCGCCCACGCCAGGAGCACCGACGCCAACGCCCGGCGCAACGCCGACACCCGGTGCGCCCGCGCCAACGCCGGGGGCCACGCCGACGCCCGGCGCCCCGGCGCCGTGTGGCGCCCAGACGCAACCGCGCGGGATGCCCTCCGCCCGGCAATAGACTTGCGCCTCAACCGGGGACGTCACGAACGCGAGACCGAGCGTCACACCGACAATTGTGCGAATCATGACTTTCTCCGATTTCCCGATGGGATGGAGATCCCACCGACGGTCCCTAACATGTCACCCGCAAGCCGGCGCGCAAGCTCTGAACGCTCGAAGTTGCGGCGAGAGCGCCGTCCTATTGCGCCACGACATAGGCCTTGGGCGGGTGCTTGCGCATCGCCGCCTCGTTCGGCTCGACGCCCCAGCCCGGGCCCTTGGGCAGGAGATAGTCGCCGTTCTCGAACACCGGCGGATTGTCGACGATCTCGTCGCGCCACGGCACGCCGTCGATGTCGATCTCCATGATCCGGAAATTGGGCACGGCGGCGCAGAAATGTGCCGAGATGGCGCTGGCCAGGTGGCCGTAGAAATTGTGCGGCGCCACGTTGACCTCGTAGACGTCGGCCATCGAGGCGATCTTCAGGGACTCGTTGAAGCCGTTCCAGATCACGTCGACGATGGCGGTGTCGAAGGCATAGGCCTCGAAGTACGGGCGGAAGTCGCGGCGCTCCAGCAGGGTCTCGCCCGAGGCGATGGGACACGGCGCGTCGCGGCGGATCATCGCGATCGACTTCGGATCGTGGATGTCGAGTTCGAGCCAGGTGAGTCCGGTCGGCCCCACCGCCTCGGCGATGCGCTTGAAGCCCTCGGTGCGGAAGTGGAAGTTGGTGTCGAGCATGATGCCGACATCGGGGCCGGCGCCGGCACGGAACGCCTCGACGGTCTTTGCAGCACTCCTCGCGATGAAGGCGTCCCAGTTACGCTCGGGGAAACCCTTGCCGACGACGAAGCCCGGGCGATAGGCGCGCAGCTTGCCGTCGACCTCCATAGCGATGTTGGTCTTGCAGGCGGTGAAGCCCTTCCTGCGCACCTCCTCGCCGGTCCGCGCCATGTCGTCATAGGAGCGCACCGCCGGCGTGCCGCAGAGATCGGGATTGCGCATGCGATAGGAGCCGCAATGCGACCAGTAGACGGGAATGCGGTCGCGCAGTTTGCCGCCGAACAGCTGATAGACCGGCACGCCCAGCGCCTTGCCCTTGATGTCGAGCAGCGCGTTCTCGATGGCGGCGATCGCCTGCCGCACCACGCCGCCGCGCGACTGGGTCGACTTGGTGGCGAGTACGGCGTTCACCAGCTCGATGTCCATCGGGTCCATGCCGACGACGCTCGGCATCAGGTTCTCGATGACGCCCGAGAGGCCCGGACTGCCGAAGCTCTCGTTGTATTCGGACCAGCCGATCGGGCCGGTATCGGTCACCAGCTTGAGGAACGAGAACAGGCGCCAGCCGGCGTCGCAGCGGAAAATCTCGTAGCTCTTGATCTTCATTGTTTCCTCCCCGTTTCTCGGTTGCGTCGACGGTGGTCATTCCCGCAACGCCCGCGAGCCCGCCCATGTCGCCTCGGCCCCGAAGGTGCGCACCCTGGCGCCGCTGCGTTCGAGCGCCAGAGCATAGCGCGCCGTGAGCGCCGGCGCGCCGATGACGATGACCTCGGGTCCGGCCGGCAGTTCCCGGGCGCGCAGCTCCTCGCCGATCAGCAGGCCGGAGAGATAGCTCGCCGATTGGGCGGGCGACAGACGATCGAACAGGGCCAGCGCCCTCACGCCGAACGCATCGTGCAGAAGCCCGTTGCCCTCACCGGCGCGCATCACGCCGCGCAGGAAGACCGCTTCGTCGAGCGGCGCCTCGGCATCGAGCGTTCGCGCCAGGATGGAATGCTGGCTGAGCAGGCCATAGAACTCGCCGGTCATGCAGGTGCGAAAGCCCGTGATCCGCCCCCCGCGTACCGTGGCCCATTTGCTGTGCGTCCCGGGCAGCACGAACAGCCCGTCCGTGAGGCCGGCCAGCCGCATCGCGCCGAAGATCTGAACTTCTTCGCCGCGCATCACGTCGGGCACGTCACCCTGCTCGTCGCTGAGACCGGGCACCAGCGCGATCCGGCCCGGCTCGATCCAGCGCAGGTGTTGCTTCAGCTCTTCGAGGCCGGCCGGACAGGCGACATAGGGCTCTTCGACCCAGCCCTGCCGGCTGCCGGCCATGCCGGAGATCAGGCAAACGCTGCCGGCCGGCTTCATCCACTCGGAGAACAGCGAGGCAAAGACGCCGGCAAAGTCGCCGTTCGGGACGTTGAGGATGCCAAGCGGCGCGCTCTTCTCCTCAAGCACGAGTCCCGCCTCGTCGAGGCGGGCGCCGCGCAGCGAACTCGTACCCCAGTCGATGGCGATCAGGTGAGGCACGGCCTGCTCATCCAGTGCGCCGTCCTGCGGCAACGTCATCCATGAAGGGCCTGAACCTCAGGCCGCCAAAGCTTTCCCGAAGGCCTTGATGGTCAGCTCGGCCTCTTCCTCCGGCAGCCAGCGCGTCATCTGCGGGACGACGGTCTCCATCAGCCGGCGCCGCTCCAGCGACAGTCCTTGCGCACCGGCTTCGCGAGCCTCGGCCAGCAAGGCCGCGAGCTTTCGGCGCACGCGATCGGGGTCGGCCGTCGGCGATGCGGCCTTCGGCGCCTCGTCGGCGAACATGCCAAGTTGGGCCATCTTCGGCGTCCTTCTTCACTTCGCCGTCATTGTCGGCGGCAAGACCAAGATCGGCAACGCTCAGAAGCGGCTTATGCAGAACTTGCTCCAGCAACTATTGGCTTCAGTCCCTGCAGGCCCACTCCACCATGCGCCTCATGAAGCCCTCGCAGGCTTCGACCTGCGAAGCGAGCAGGAACTCGTTGGGCTGGTGCGCCTGGGCGATGTCGCCCGGTCCGCACAACACCGTCGGCACGCCCATCGCCTTGCGGAAGATGCCGGCCTCGGTCGCATAGACCACGCTGCCCACCGTGTTTGAGCCCGACCAGCTGCCGGCCAGGGCCTTGGCTTCGTCGTTGCCCTCGGGCGAGAAGGCCGGCGTCGAGGCGCGCAGCTCGGTCTCGATGCCGGCCGCCGGATGCTTGGCCTTCATCTTCGGCAGCAGCTCTTCCTTCAGCCACTTCTTGGCGCGCTCGCCCAGCTCCTCGATCGGCCGCGTCGGCAGTTCGCGATAGCCCCACAGCACCTCGCACTCGCGCGCCAGGATGTTGCCCGCGGTGCCGCCGATGATGGTGCCGACGTTGAAGGTCGCCGCCGCCGGCATGAATTCGCTGTTCCTGGGCGCGGCGGCTTCGAGCTCCTCTTGCACGGTGTTGAGGTAGTGCACGAACTCGCCGGCGAAGTGGATGGCGCTGACGCCGAGGTGGGTCATCGAGGAATGGGCCTCGAAGCCGGTGAATTTCGTCACGTAGGACTGGCTGCCCTTGTGGGCATGGACCACCGTCATCATCGTCGGCTCGCCGATGATGATGGCGCGCGGGCGCGGCACTTCCGTGGCCATGGCGGCGGCCAGCGAATGGGCACCGAAGCAGCCGATCTCCTCGTCGTAGGAGAGCGCGAAATGGATCGGTCGCTTGAGCGGCGCCTTCTTGAACTCGGGCACCATGGCGAGGGCGATGGCGTAGAACGCCTTCATGTCGCAGGTACCGCGACCGTAGTACTTGCCGTCCTTCAGCGTCAGCGTCCACGGATCGGTGACCCACGGCTGGCCGTCGACCGGCACCACGTCGGTGTGGCCCGAGAGCACGACGCCGTCCTTCACTTTGGGACCGACGGTCGCGAACATGTTGGCCTTGGTGCCGTCCTCGTTGGGCACCAGCGTCGAGTCGATGCCGTGTCCCCTGAGGTAACCCTGCACGTACTCGATCAGGGCGAGGTTGGAATTGCGCGAGGTGGTGTCGAACGCCACGAGCCTGCGCAGCATTTCGATGGAACTGACGATCTCTCCGGCCATGATGTCCCTTGCTTACTCAATTCCAGCCTCACCCCGGGGAGTCACGCAAAGCGCGGCGCCTCGACGGGCAGGCAACAATCTCGGTGTGTACCATCCTTCGAAGCGCACGCCTGCGGCGCGCTCCTCCGGATGGGGATCGAGCTATATCGACGAGCGACCGATCATGGTGAGGAATTCGCGCCGCGTCTCGCCGTTGTTGCGGAAAGCGCCCAGCATGCGGCTGGTGACCATGGTGACATCGGACTTGTGAACGCCGCGTGTCGTCATGCACTGGTGCGCCGCCTCGATGACGACGGCAACGCCGCGCGGCTGGAGCACTTCCTGCAGCGTGTTGGCGATCTGCGCCGTCAGCTTTTCCTGAATCTGCAGGCGGTGGGCAAAGGCATCGACCACGCGGGCGAGCTTGCTGATGCCGACCACGCGCTTGTCGGGCAGATAGCCGACATGGACCCTGCCGATGATCGGCACCATGTGATGTTCGCAGTGCGACTCGAGACGGATGTCGCGCAGCGCCACGACCTCGTCGTAGCCCTCGACCTCCTCGAAGGTCCGCTGCAGCATTTCGCGCGGGTCCTGTTCGTAGCCGGCAAAGAATTCCTCGTAGGAGCGGACCACGCGGTCGGGCGTTCCGGCCAGCCCTTCGCGGCCGGGATCGTCGCCGGCCCAGCGAATCAGCGTCCGGACGGCCGCCTCGGCCTCCACTCGCGAAGGACGGGGCAGGCCGGTCGCGAGCGATGCCGTCCCGCCTGGCTTCACCATCTTGTTCATCGTCATCTCCCTTGATCCGCGCAGCCTAGTTGAGGCTGCGCTGCGCAGTCGGCGTGTCC
This sequence comes from Rhodospirillales bacterium, assembly GCA_013205335.1. Taxonomy (GTDB): domain Bacteria; phylum Pseudomonadota; class Alphaproteobacteria; order Reyranellales; family Reyranellaceae; genus Reyranella. The sequence goes on along the minus strand of JABMNB010000682.1, from coordinate 7,343 downwards.
AACGAGAAGGTCGGAATGTCGATGTCGAACTTCACCCCCGCCTCGTCCACCATCTGGTACGTGCCGCCCATGATGCCGGATGGCGTGGAAAGCGGCGTGCCGGAAGTGTATTCGAACATCTCGCCGGGACGCAGCAGCGGCGTCTTGCCGATGACACCGGGGCCCTTGACCTCCTGGAGCCGACCGAGACCGTCGGTGATCTTCCAATGGCGGCTGCGCAACTGCACTGCGACATCGCCCTGGTTCTCGATGCGGACCTTGTAGGACCAGACATATTTCGACTTCGCCGGCTCCGACTGATCGGGCAGATATTGTGGTTCGACCGTTACATGGATGGCACGGGTTGTGGATTTGTACATGCTCGTGCGAATTTCTCCCAGCCTTTGACATGGGAGTTTCGGCCCAAAAGGTCAAATGCGTCTATAGCCACCTCGGATCGGCGGTGAAATCGATCGTGATCCAGCGGTGCGGACCCTCACCGCCGATCGCCTCGGCAATTTCGCGCCGGATGGCATCTGCTTCACCCACGCTGTCGATCGGACTCTCGGGCGGCACGGCGACATGGATTTCGATGAACTGGGCGCGGCCGACCTTCGCCACGTAGCTGGTGTAGGTCTTGAAGCCGTGCCGGGCGACGACCTCGTCCAGAATCTGCCGGACCCGAGCGTCAAGTTCGGGCGGCGTAATCAGCAGGATCTCGGTCAGCGCCCGGCGCACTGTGTGAATCGGCACAAAGACGAGGATGAGGGACAGCACAGCCAGGATGAGCGGGTCGGCGTAGGGCGTGAGATGGGCGTAACGGGTGCCCTCGAGGCACCACGCGACCGCGAACGCCAGCAGCAGCGCCGAGGTGATGGCGGCCGACATCAACCAGCTCTGTACATCGAGGCGCACGAAATCCGACCCGATCTGCCGATTGCGGTGCCGGGCGTAGAAGAACATACCGAACGCCACGACGCCGACGGCGGCGGCATAGGCCATGGCCCAATCGAAATTGAGCTGCCGGCCGCCGGCCAGCAGGCTGTCGATGGAATTCAGGAAGGCGTAGAAGCAGAGCAGCATCAGCGTGCCGCCGTTGAAGGCCAGCACCATGGGCTCGATGTGCCAGTAGCCGAACTGGAAGCGGCGGTTGTCGGCCACCCGACTCACCAAGCGTGACACGAGCAGGGCGAGGCCGGACATGGCTGCGTCGATCGCCGAAAAGACACCGTCGAACACGATCGACATCGACCCCGACAGCAGACCGAACACGACGCCGACCGACGCCACTCCGATGGTGACGGCGATGGAGAGTTTCAGGAGTCTTTGTTCGGCGGCCGCATTCTGCATGGCCCAGATTAGACTAAATCGGGAAGATCAGGCAGGTGGTCGTGCCGTGCGCGAGCAGTTTGCCGGCGGCGTCGGTCAGGCGGCCTTCCGACGTGGCGATGCGCGAACCGACGTTGATGACCTTGCCTTCGGCCCGGACGGGGCCGGTCCTGTCGGTCATGGCGCGCACGTAATTCACCTTGATCTCGACCGTCGTATAGCCGGTGCCGGCCTTCAGCATCGTGTGGATGCAGCAGCCCATCACCGAATCGAGCAGGGTCGCGGCGACACCGCCATGGACCGAGCCCAGCGGATTATAGTGGTCGAAGACCGGCGTGTAGCCGAAGACGACGCGGCCGGCTTCGACCTCGAGAAGGCTGAAGCCCAGTGTCCGCATGATCGGCGGCGCCGGGTAACGCCCCGCCAGCAGGCCCTCGAAGAGTTCCAGCCCGTCCAGCGTGCGCGCCAGCTCGATCGGCACCACGCCATATCCCGCCTCTGCGGCCATGCCCGTCTCCATCGCGACTTTAAGTGCATATACACATTCAGACTTTGCCGACGCAAGAACCGGCGATAGTGTCTCTCCATGACAGCCGTCCCGCCTCCGCTCCGCCCGTCGACTGCCGAATGCACCTGCTTTCGCGTGCGCAGCGCGGCGCGGCGCGTCACGCAGATCTACAGCCGGCACCTGGCGCCGAGCGGCCTGCGCATCTCGCAATTCTCGCTCCTCGGCCACGTGATTTCGCGCGGCCCCGTCAGCATCACCGAACTGTCCGACCTGCTGGCCACCGACCGTACGACCTTGACGCGCAATCTGCGTCCGCTGCTGGCCTCGGGCGTGATCGAGCGTGCGGCCGCGGGCGACAAGCGCCGTCACGAGTTGGTCGCAACCCCAGCCGGCAGCGCCCTCTTCACGCGCGCGCTGCCCCTCTGGGCCAGAGCCGAGCAGGAAGTGCGCACGGCGATGGGCACCAAGCTCACCAGAGACCTGCATGGCGCCCTCGACCGCTCGATGGAAAAACTGGCGCCGCTTTAGGGTCGTTCCGGAGAGGAAAGAAATGCGTTCAAACCAACAGCCAACCTCATGCTGAAGAGGCTGCGCAGCAGCCGTCGCGAAGCATGGGCACACGCACCATGTCTGTGGCCCATCCTTCGAGACGACGCGCGTTGCGCGTCTCCTCAGGATGAGGTCGTGTGTGAATTCTAAATGTGGGCGGCGAAGAAGCCCAGTTCGAGCTCCATGGCGCGGCGATAGTTGGCGCGCACCGTTTCGCTGTCTTCGGCATGCAGGTCGAGAAGGGCTTCGAGCTGTGCGGCCAGCGCCTCGAAGCCGGGATCGGCATAGGTTTTCACCCATTCCGAATAGAGCTTAGCCACGTTGTTCACCGCCAGCGACCGGCCGAGGAACGCGTAGAGCCGCATGCACGGCGTCATGGCCGCGATCGTCTCGCCGAGATTGCCGCGCCGCGCCGTCTCGAGCAGGAAGTCGACATAGGCGCGCGTCGCCTCGATGGGCGCGACGCCGTCGAGGTCGACCCGCCAGCGCTCGGCATAACCCTTGTGGAGCTTCAGCTCCTGCAGCACGCCGGCGATCAGGCCGGCGAACCCGTACAGGTCCTCGCGCGAGCGCGAATTGGCGAGGCAGAAGGCATAGGCGCGCGCGAAGGCCTCGAGGAAATAGGCGTCCTGTGCGACATAACCCTTGAAGCATTCGATCGGCAGGGAGCCGTCACGCAGCCCGCGCACGAAGCCGTGCGCCTGGATGCGCGCGGCGACGTCTGAATTCGCCGCCCACAGGTCGGCAGAAAGCGACATGCTTCTCTCCGGATGCCGGGGTCAGCCGCCCAGGGCCTGGACCAGATCGGCGACGATGTCTTCGACATCCTCGAGACCGACCGAGATGCGGACCGTGCCGTCGGTGATGCCGAGCTTCGCACGCTCCTCGGCGCCGATGCGCATGTGCGTCGTCGTTGCCGGATGGGTGACCAGGCTCTTGGCGTCGCCGAGATTGTTGGAGATGTCGACGATCTGCAGGCGGTTCAGCGCCTCGAACGCGGCCTGCTTGCCGGCCTTGAGGTCGAACGTCACCACGCCGCCGAAGTCGGACATCTGCTTCGCGGCCAGCGCGTGCTGGGGATGGTCGGGGCGACCCGGATAGAGCACGCGGCCGATCGCCGGATGGGCGGCCAGCGCGTCGGCGACACGACGGGCGTTGGCACAATGGCGCTCGACGCGCAGGCCGAGCGTCTCCAGGCCCTTGACCAGCACCCAGGCGTTGAACGGGCTGAGCGAGGGGCCGGTGTTGCGGATGATCGGCTGCAGCTTGTCGATGATGAACTCCTTCGAGCCCAGCACCGCGCCGCCCAGGGTCCGGCCCTGGCCGTCGATGTACTTGGTGGCAGAATGGACCACGATGTCGGCGCCGAATTCGAGCGGCCGCTGCAGGATCGGCGTGGCGAAGGCGTTGTCGAGCACGACCTTGGCGCCGGCCTTGTGGGCGAGCTCGCACACCGCCTTCACGTCGACGATGTCGAGCATCGGGTTGGAGGGCGATTCGAACAGGACGGCCTGCGTCGGCTTCGCCAGCGCCTTTTCCCACTGCGCGAGATCGCCGCCGTCGACCAGTTCGCTCTCGATGCCGTACTTCGGCAGAAGGTCGGTCACGATGTAGTGGCAGGACCCGAAGAGCTGGCGCGCCGCGACGATGCGGTCGCCCGACTTGAGCAGCGCCAGCAGCGCGAAGAACACCGCCGACATGCCGGTCGAGGTAGCGCGACAGGCCTCGGCGCCCTCGAGCGCGGCCAGCCGGTTCTCGAACATGGAGACGGTCGGGTTGCCGAAGCGCGAATACTGGTAGTGACTGCTCTCGCCCTTGAAGGTGGCCTCGGCCTCCTCGGCGCTCGAATAGGCGTAACCCGAGGTCAGGAACAAGGCCTCCGACGTCTCGTCGAAATTGCTGCGCACCTGCCCGCCGCGCACGGCGCGGGTCTGCGTCCGCCACTTGGAGGCATCGGCTTGTGTCTTCTTGCCGGGAATCGATCCGTCCATCACATCTCTCCTCTCGCCGCGCGCCCTTTCCCGGCAACGCAAACGAAAAACCCCCGACCTGGAAGGACGGGGGCTTTGCGAGCACCTCCGACCTTTTAGCGATGTTTAACGTGGTCGCAAGCCGGTCGGCTCAAATCTCCACGGACCGCCTCTATAAGGGCGACCCCGGCCCGGTGCAAGCCGTTCGAGCACGAGCCGTTCAATCGGCTTCCACACCGGCCGTCCCCCGGTGACGCCGGGTTCCGCGAACGCAGCGAGAGGCGCCGCACCCTAAGTACCGGGCGCAGCGCGACGTGTGATGCTTTCTGTTCCCGCTCTCGTCCTGCTTCCCGTCTACTGTTTCTGCCTGGCGAGCGCCTGCTCCCTGAGCTTGGTCATCGTGATGCGCGAGGTGATCGCCTCGGCGTCCGTCTTCACGTGGATGATCGAGGGCTTGCCGGCCGCGAGTGCGCGCTCGAAGGCGGCCTCGAAGTCCGCGGTGCGTTCGACCGTCTCGCCATGGCCGCCGAAGGCGCGGGCATAGGCAGCGAAGTCGGGGTTCTTAAGCTCGGTCCCGTGCACGCGCGTCGGATACTCACGCTCCTGATGCATGCGGATCGTGCCGTACATCCCATTGTCGACCACGATGAACACGATGTTCGCACCGTGCTGGACGGCGGTCGCGAATTCCTGCCCGTTCATCAGGAAGCAGCCGTCGCCGCTGAACGACACGACGGTGCGGCCGGGCGCGGCGATCTTGGCCGCCACGGCCGACGGCACGCCGTAGCCCATCGAGCCGTTGGTCGGCGCGAGCTGGGTGCGGAAGCCGCGATACTGGAAAAAGCGGTGCACGTAGCCGGCATAGTTGCCGGCGCCGTTGGTGACGATGACGTCGTCGGGCAGACGCTTGTTCAGCCAGCCGACGATCTCGGCGAGGTTGGCGGAGCCCGGCTGCGGCGTCGGCTCGATGTTCTTGAGATAGTCGGCGCGCGCGACGGCGACGCCGGCCTTCCAGGCCGAGGCGTCGACCGGCTTCATCGCTTTCGCTGCCGCCGCGAACTGCGCCATGCCGCTGTTGATCGGCAGGGTCGCCTGGTAGACGCGGCCCAGCTCCTCGGCGCCGGCATGCACGTGCAACATCTTCTGCGCCGGCACAGGCACGTCGAACATGGCGTAGCCGCCGGTGGTCGCCTCGCCGAGACGCGGGCCGATCGCGATGATGAGGTCGCTCTCCTTGATGCGCTTGCCGAGCGGCGGGTTCACGCCGAGGCCGAGATCGCCGACGAAATTGTCGTGGCGGTTGTCGATCAGGTCCTGGTTGCGGAAGGCGGTCGTCACCGGCAGGTGATTGGCCTCGACGAATGCCTGGATGTCGGCGCAGGCCTTGGCGTCCCAGCCACCGCCGCCCAGGATGACGAGCGGCTGCTTCGCCGCGGCGAGCAGGTCGCGGAATGTCGCCATGTCCTCGGGTGCAGGCGCGCCGCGTGCGACCTTGAAGGGACCGGCATCGGCGACCTCGACTTCGTCGACCAGCATGTCTTCGGGCAGCGCGATGACGACCGGACCGGGCCGGCCGTTCATGGCGCGATGGAAGGCCTGGCTCACGATCTCGGGGATACGGCGGGCATCCTCGATCTGGGTCACCCACTTGGCCATCTGGCCGTACATGCGGCGATAGTCGATTTCCTGGAACGCCTCGCGCTCGGACTGCTCGCGCGCGACCTGCCCGACCAGAAGGATCATGGGCGTCGAATCCTGGAAGCCGGTATGCATACCGACGCTGGCATTGGTGGCGCCGGGCCCGCGCGTGACGAAACAGACGCCCGGCTTGCCGGTCAGCTTGCCGTAGGCCTCGGCCATGTAGGAGGCCCCGCCTTCCTGGCGGCAGATGACATAGCGAATGGAATTGCGTTGCGCGTAGAGCGCGTCGAGGGCGGCGAGATAGCTTTCGCCGGGCACGCCGAAGATCGTGTCGGTGCCGTGGATACGCAGTTGATCGATCAGGACCTGCGCGCCGCTGCGGCGCGGGTGTGCGGTAGCCATGTTGGAGATCTTTCCCTTACTTCGTGGGTGAGAAGGTGGTGGGCACCAATATCTTGTTATTCATGTGCTTCATATATTCTCGGCTCTTCTGCAAATAGGCCTGCCAGGCGGGATCGGCCGCCATCGCCGCGCGACGTTTCGTGCGATCACCGAGATCGGCATAGCCCCACATGTGCACGATCTCGTTCACGTTGCCGACCTCCGTCGTGTAGTAGCCGACGAGATTGCCGAGATGCTTCAACTGGACGGGCAGGCCTTCCTTTTCGTACAGCGCGAGGAAATCACGCAGGCGGCCGGGCTGCAGCTCGTAGGTTCGATGGTCGACGATCATTTTCAAATACCTCCCGAATACACTTCGATTGTGTGCCGTGGCTGGTTCCGTCTCAACCCCGCGCAGCGGTGGACTCATGTCTTGATTCAGCGCATAAGTGCTGCATTGCGACACTCGCCGACGAGCATCACCATGAGTCTCGGCACACAGTCGCGGAGCGCGATACCGGTCAACGTCTTCCCGTGAGCTACTTGGTCATCTGTCAAAGGTCATCGAAACGCTTGGACGCATCTGTCCAGCAAGCGCGCGCCGGACTCCGCTCGATCCTTCCTCCAGCCCAGAGCCTTGAATGAGTCGCAAATTGTTTGTGGGCAACCTGCCCTATTCGGTCACGTCTGAGCGTCTGTCTGAAGCCTTCTCTCAGTTCGGCACCGTTACTACTTCGAAAGTGATCGTGGATCGCGAGACCGGCCGCAGCCGCGGCTTCGCGTTCCTCGAGATGGAAACCGATGACCAAGGCGCCTCGGCCATGCAGGCCATGAACGGCGCGTTGCTGGATGGCCGCTCGATCGCGGTCCGTGAAGCCGTCGAGCGTCAGCCCGGTGGTGGTGGCGGCGGCGGTGGATTTGGCGGCGGCGGTGGTGGCGGTGGTGGACGCGATGGCGGCGGCTTCCGTCCGCGCGGTCCGCGTCCG
>JABMNB010000076.1 GCA_013205335.1 Rhodospirillales bacterium | reverse complement strand
GTGTAGAGGACGGGCCCGCGGTCTCGCTCGACCGCCTGCATTACCTTTTCCATCTGCGCCGACGAGCGCACCAGCGACCAGACATGTTCCTGGACGAAGATGCCCTCATACTGGACGAGACAGGCGCGCGCGACACTCGAGACGGTTTCACCGGTCGAATCGGACACGAGATGAGCGTGAAAATTACGGTTGGCCACGGATCGTTTTACCCCACAGAGACGCCGGGAGAAACGCGGGATTGGTCGGAGCATTTCGGGGACAAAGCGGACGGCGGACGGGACCGACCTGATTCGGGACACGACTCGCCCGGCCCGTCCGATTTATCGTCCCCTGCGTACAACTCCGGACGAATGACCTGTGAGTCGGGAATCAAGACCTGGAGTCGCGCGGAATCGGTATTGTCCGATCCACAGCCACCTGGGGACCGTTGACGAATAGGGCGCATCCCCACATGCCACAGGCCCTACTACTGCTACTACCTATTAAGAATAGAGTAGAAGGAAGCATGAGGGACAGAGCTTGAGCAGTGTGAACCCGGGGGGGAAATTCCTCGAGACGTTGGCCGGAACCAGGCATCCGACACCGCCCATCTGGCTGATGCGCCAGGCCGGGCGGTATCTGCCGGAGTATCGCGCGGTGCGATCGACGACCAAGTCCTTCCTCGAATTCTGCTACACGCCCGACAAGGCCGTCGAGGTGACGCTGCAGCCGATCCGCCGGTTCGGGTTCGATGCGGCGATCATCTTTTCCGACATCCTCGTGGTGCCCGATGCGCTGGGCCAGAAAGTCTGGTTCGAGGAGGGCGAGGGGCCGAAGCTCGAGGCGCTGACCGATCCCTCGCAATTCGGCCGGCTGTCACGCGCGCGTCTTCAGGAACATCTGGCGCCGGTCTACGAGGCGATCCGGCGGACGCGTGCCGAGTTGCCCAAGGGCACGGCACTGCTGGGGTTCGCCGGCGCGCCGTTCACGCTCGCCTGCTACATGATCGAGGGCAGCGGCAGCAAGGATTTCGCCAAGGTGAAGAAATGGGCCTACGCCCATCCCGAATCCTTTCGCCTGCTGATCGATCTTCTCGTCGAGGCGGTGGTCGATCATCTCGGCCACCAGGTCGAAGCCGGCGTCGATGCGGTGCAGCTCTTCAATTCCTGGGCGGGCATCCTGCCGGAGGAACAGCTCTTCCACTGGTCGCTCGATCCGATGGTGCGGATCGCCAAGGGCCTGCGCGAGCGTCATCCCGGCGTGCCGATCATCGCCTTTCCGCGCGCTGTCGGACCGGCGGCGCTGATGTACCGCCTGCCCGAGACGTTCAGCGCATTGTCGCTCGACACCGGCATCGGGGCGCATTGGGCGGCCAAGGAAGTGCAGCCGCACATCTGCGTGCAGGGCAACCTCGATCCGATCATGGTGGTGGCGGGGGGCGAGGCAATGGAGCGCGAGGCGACGCGCATTCTCGACAAGCTCGGCCACGGCTCCTTCGTGTTCAATCTGGGCCACGGCGTGGTGCCGCAGACGCCGCCCGACAACGTCGCGCGACTGGTCGAGATCGTGCGCAACTGGAAGCCGGGCTGAGGCGAAGGGCAACTGCATGAAGATCGCAATCGTCCTGTTCAATCTCGGCGGCCCCGATTCGCCGGAGGCCGTGCAGCCGTTCCTGCGCAACCTGTTCAGCGATCCGGCCATCATCTCGCTGCCGTCGTTCTTCCGGCTGCCGCTGGCACGGTTCATTTCCAGCCGCCGCGCACCGAAGGCGCAGGCGATCTATGCGCAGATCGGCGGCAGTTCGCCGATCCTGGGCCAGACCGAGGCGCAGGCGCGCGCTCTCGAAGAGGCGCTGGGGCCGGAGCACGAGTGGCGCGGCTATGTCTGCATGCGCTACTGGCACCCGATGACCGAAGCCGTCGTAGCTTCGGTCAAGCGCTTCGCACCCGATCGCATCGTCCTGCTGCCGCTCTATCCGCAATTCTCCACGACGACGACGGCTTCGTCGGTCAAGGCGTGGAAGGAAGAAGCAAGCAAGGCGAAGCTCGCCGTGCCGACACAGACCGTCTGCTGCTATCCGGACGAAGAAGGATTTATCGCGGCGTCGGTCGACCTGGTGAAGCAGGGGCTGGCCGAGGTGAGCAGTCGTCCGACGCGTGTGCTGTTCTCTGCTCATGGCTTGCCGGAAAAGATCATCAAGGCCGGCGATCCCTACCAGGCACAGGTCGAGCGTACGGCCAAGGCGATCGCCGATCGCATTGGCGGTCTCGACTGGTCGGTTTGCTATCAGAGCCGGGTCGGGCCGCTGAAATGGATTGGGCCGTCGACCGATACAGAGATCCAGCGGGCCGGCACGGATGGCAAGGCGGTGGTGCTCTATCCGCTGGCCTTCGTGTCGGAGCATTCCGAAACGCTGGTCGAACTCGACATCGAATATCGTCATCTCAGCGAGAAGAGCGGCGTACCCGCCTATGTGCGCGTTCCGACCGTGGGCACGCATCCTGCCTTCATCGCGGGCCTGGCCGATCGCGTGCGGGCGATCCTCGCCGAACCGCAGGTCGCGATCTGCCACGGCGCCAGGACGATGCCCTGCAGCGGAAACCATGTGGGTTGCCCGCTGATCGCCGGGGCGGCCTGATGCTCTACGAGGTGCTGAAGGCCCTGCACATCATCTCGGTCATCGCCTGGATGGCGGGGCTGCTCTACCTGCCGCGCCTGTTCGTCTATCACGCCGATACCGAGAAGGGCTCGGCGCAGAGCGAGACCTTCAAAATCATGGAGCGTCGCCTGCTGCGCGGCATCATGAACCCGGCGATGATCCTGACCTGGGTCTTCGGCCTGTTGCTCACCTGGCAGGGCGAGTGGTGGCATTCCGGCTGGTGGCACGCGAAGTTCGCTCTGGTCTGCAGCCTCACCGTCGTGCACCACCTGTACGGCCGCTGGCGCAAGGAATTCGAGGCAGACCGAAACGTACGACCTGCCAACAATTATCGCTGGTGGAACGAGGTGCCGACGCTGCTGATGATCGCTATCGTGTTCCTCGTCGTCCTGAAGCCGTTCTGAGTGGAGAAACATGACCGCCGCAACGCCTGCTGAAACCAAGCCCGACTGGCGCGACCAGATATTCGACGTCCTGCAGGACCACGACGTGAAGCAGGTCTACCACGTGCCGGATGCCGGCCATGGAAGGCTGATCGAGGCCTGCCAGAAGTCCAACTCGATCCGCACGCTGGCTCTCACCACCGAGGAAGAGGGCATTCCGCTCGCCGCCGGCGCGTGGCTGGGCGGCCAGCGCTCGGTGCTGCTGATGCAGAGTTCGGGCGTCGGCAACACCATCAACCTGATGGGCATGCCAAAGACGCTGCGCTTTCCGTTCCTGACCCTGATCACGATGCGCGGGGACTACGGCGAGTTTAATTCCTGGCAGTATCCGATGGGCCAGGGAACGCCCAAGGTACTCGAGGCGATGGGCGTGCTGCTTTATTCCGTCGAGACCGCCGACGAGGTAAAGGCCACGGTCGACGCTGCGGCGCGTTCGGCCTTCAACGGCGGCCAGGCGGTTGCCGTGCTGCTGCGCCAGAAGCTGATCGGCATCAAGAATTTCGGGAAGAAGTGAGATGAGCACGCAAGCGCAAAGGGCGACCCTGCAGCGTCGCCCGCTGGTGAAGCAACTCCTCGAGGGCGCCGACGACAATCTGCTGGTCATCGCGGGACTCGGCTCGTCGAACTGGGACATCACCGCGGCGGGCGACCGTCCGCTCAACATGCCGCTCTGGGGCTCGATGGGCGCGCCGGTCGGCATGGGTCTCGGCCTCGCTCTGGCCCAACCCACGAAGCGCGTGCTGGTCATCACCGGCGACGGCGACATGCTGATGAGCCTGGGCTCGCTGGCCACCGTGGCGACGCAGATGCCGGAGAACCTGGCCATCGTCGTGCTAGACAACGAGAAGTTCGGCGAGACCGGCAACCAGGCCACGCATACCAGCCCGCGCAACAACGGCCCGACCGACTCCGGCGCCGGCACCGACCTCGCCATGATCGCGCGCGGCTGCGGTATTCCTGACGC
>JABMNB010000681.1 GCA_013205335.1 Rhodospirillales bacterium | reverse complement strand
GCTCCCCCACCCGTGGTTTGCAGGTCTGGGCCAACGCCGACTATCCGCGCGATGCCCGCCGCGCCCGTGCCTTTGGCGCCAAGGGGATTGGCCTCTGCCGCACCGAGCACATGTTCTTCGAGGGCGATCGCATCGTGGCCGTACGCCAGATGATCCTTGCCGATGACGAGAAGAGCCGGCGCGTGGCACTGGCGAAGATCCAGCCGATGCAGCGCCAGGACTTCGTCGAGTTGTTCGAGATCATGGCGGGCCTGCCTGTCACGATCCGCCTGCTCGATCCGCCGCTGCACGAGTTCCTGCCCAAGACGGCGGAGGAGATGGAGGTCGTGGCCAAGGACCTCGGCGTCGACGTCAAGGAAATCGAGGAGTGGGCCAACAAGCTGCATGAGTTCAATCCCATGCTCGGACATCGCGGCGTGCGTCTCGGCATCTCCTATCCGGAGATCTACGAGATGCAGGCCCGCGCCATCTTCGAGGCCGTGGCGGAAGTCCAGAAGAAGGCCGGCAAGACCGTCGTGCCGGAAATCATGATCCCCCTCGTGGCGACCAGGAAGGAGTTCGACCTGATGAAGGTCGTGATCGACCAGGTCGCCGAGGAAGTGAGCCAGTCGGCGGACGAGACTCTCGAATACCTCGTCGGCACCATGATCGAACTGCCGCGCGCGGCACTGCGCGCCGGCGACATTGCGCAGTCCGCGGAGTTCTTCTCGTTCGGCACCAACGATCTGACGCAGACCACCTTTGGCCTCAGCCGCGACGACTCGGCCTCGTTCCTGGAGAAGTACCAGCAGCGCGGGATCTTCGAGCACGATCCGTTCGCCTCGCTCGACATCGAGGGCGTGGGCGAGCTGATCGAGATCGCGACGGAGCGCGGCCGCAAGGTGCGCAACAGCCTGAAACTCGGCATCTGCGGCGAGCACGGCGGCGATCCGGCCTCGGTGTTCTTCTGTCACAAGGCCGGTCTCGACTACGTGTCGTGTTCGCCGTACCGCGTGCCCATCGCGCGGCTGGCGGCGGCGCAGGCGGCCTTGGGCGGCCCGCTCAAGACCGAATGACGCTGACGGCGCTTCGGACGGAGGGCAAGCGGGCGCTGGCGGCCGCACTCGCCCGCCTGGAACGTGATCCGGAAAGCGAAGCGTCTCAGGCGCTGCTCGATGCGGCATGGCGCGAACCGCGGGCGCATGTCGTGGGCGTCACCGGCCCGCCCGGCGTCGGCAAATCTTCGCTTTGCGCGGCCCTGGTCGCGGTATGGCGGCGAACGGGCCAGACCGTCGGCGTGATCGCCGTCGATCCGTCGTCGCGAGCGAGCGGCGGCGCGCTGCTGGGCGACCGTGTGCGCATCGTCCATGACGGGTCGGACGACGGCTGCTTCGTGCGCTCGATGGCTGCCCGGGACCGTCTCGGCGGGCTGGCGGACCAGACGCTGGCGGCCATGGTCGTCATGCGTGCGCTGTTCGACCGCGTGCTGATCGAGACGGTGGGGGTGGGCCAGTCCGAGACGGACGTGGCGGGCGTTGCCGACACGGTCGTCTTCTGTGTCCAGCCGGGCTCGGGCGATTCGCTGCAGTTCATGAAGGCCGGCATCGTCGAGATCCCGCACCTGATCGTCGTCACCAAGGCCGACATCGGCGCCGCGGCCGAACGGGCGCGCGCCGACGTGGCGGGAGCGTTGTCGCTGTCGACCGCGGGCGATGCCGGCGACTGGCCGGTGAAGGTGCTGGCTGCTTCCTCGCGCAGCGGCGCGGGGATGGAGGGGCTGATGGGGGCGCTCGAGGCGCACAGGGACTTTCTGGCAGGCGAGGGCCGGTTGGCCGTGGCGCGTCATCGCCAGAGCGAAGGCTGGATCGTCGAGTCGTTGCGCGACCGCTTCGGCCGCGACGGCATTGCCAGGCTGGGCCGGTTGGGTTTGGATCTTGCGTTGGCGCCGGGAGCGCAGCCCTTTCAGCGACTGCGTGAACTGGGTGTTTCTTTGGAGAGACCGCGATGACCCACCCGACCGACGGAAACTGCATCTTCTGCAAGATCGTCGCGGGCCTCCTGCCCTGCTTCAAGCTGCTCGAGGACGAGGTGACCATCGCCTTCATGGACATCAACCCGGTCAATCCCGGGCATGCGCTGGCCGTCGCCAAGGGCCACTGGCCGACCGTCGACGTCATTCCCGCCGACGTCCTGGCTGCCGTCGCGAAGACCGCCCAGCGTGTGGCAAAGGCTGCGATGAGCGAGTTGAAGCCCAGCGGCGTGAACCTGCTGCAGTCCAATGGAGAAGGGGCGGGTCAGAGCGTGCCCCATCTCCATATCCACATCCTGCCGCGCTACCCAGGTGACAAGGTCCGGCTCAACTGGGTTTACACGCCCGGCGACAAAGCCGAGATCGAGGCGATCTGCAACAGGTTGAAGGGCGCCCTCTAGGCAGCCATCCTAAACGGTGGCCCCTGAGGCTGCGGCCGTTAGGCTGCCGCCATCGAGCCACTGCTGCGCGGCGTCGTCGAGAACCACTCGCGTTCGTCCTGGCGGAACTGGTCGCGCACGTAGTCGATCACGGTGCGGATCCGCGCGCCCTTGTTGGTCTCCTCATGACTGACCAGCCAGATGTCGCGGACGATCCTGAGATTGATCGGCGCCGCCACCAGGTTCGACGACTTTGCGATGTAGTCGGGGAACACCGAGATGCCGTAGCCGGTCTGCACCGCTTCCATGGCGGCGTAGGATGAGTTGGTGCGCAGGACCACAGAGGTGCTGCGCTCGACCACTTCGCTCCACGGCTTCATGGCCGGCAGGCTGTGGAGGGTGGTGTGGTCGACGACATGGTGCTCGCGCATGTCCTCGAGCTTCTGCGGCAATCCGTACTGCTCGATGTAGGAGGGCGCGGCGAAAATCGACATGTTGACCTGGCCGACACGCGCCGCGACCAGCTGGTTCGACGTCGGACGGAAAAAGCGGATGGCAAGGTCGGCCTGGCGGGTGGCCAGGTCCAGCACCTGATCGCCGGCGATCACCTGCACGATGATGTCGGGATGGGTGCGGCGCAGCACGCCGAGGCGTGGCACCAGCCAATGGGCGGCGATGCCCTCCGTAGCGGCGATGCGAACGATTCCCGCCATCTCGCGATCGAGGCCGGCCAGGTGCCGCTCGATCGCCGTGGCGTTGGACATCATCGATTCGGCCTGCACGAGCACGCCGCGGGCAGCCGGTGTGACTTCCATGCCGTGGCGGTGGCGGTCGAACAGCTTGGCGCCCAACCGGCGCTCGAGCGCCTGGATGCGGCGACCCACGGTCGTCTGCTTGGTGTTCAACTGCGTAGCGGCGGCGCTGAAGCTTCCGGTTCTTGCAACCGCAAGGAAGAAACGCACGTCGTCCCAGTCGCCGAGAATGTTCGGCACCTTGTTCTTGCGCGGAGGGATCGTGAGCATAGTGACAATCGATACAATAAGGTTGGTGGCTCACGCATATCTGACGGGAGCCTCATGACCTACCGTACACCATTATCTGTGGAATGTCGTTTTCCGTCTTGTTTTAGGGAGTTAGGCGGCTTTTCGGACCCTCCCGGGCCTCGCGGCGCCTCCCGTTCACATATTCGTTGGTCAATCTTTCGGTTGCATGTATCCGGATTGACGCTCGCAAAAGGACAGGAGTACTGACCGTGGCCGCCATGGGCTCAGACGGAAAATCCATGCCGACCGCGGTCCGCGCCGGCAAATTCAGCCGCTATTTGCGCAGTCCCTCGACGCGCATGGCTGGCTTTGGCGGACTTTTAACATACTTGAGCTATGCGTTCGCGCACGGCAGTTGGGCTAACCCGACGCTGATCTGCGTGTCAATCTTCGTCGGGGTATTCCTGCCGAGCTACGCCAAGCTCAGTAACAAGGCCGAACTTTGGGCGAACAACCAGCTCGGCTTCGTCACGGCCGGCCGGCTTGGGCGCTTCATTCCACAGTTGGCTTTCAACCTGGTGATGTTCTGGCTGATGTTATGGGGGGGTGCGCTCAACCAACTCGGGATGGCGTCCGTAGGCGGCATAGCCGGCGCGGCGCTCGTCACGACACTGGCGTCGCAGGGCACGCAGTACCTCGGCGGCTATCTCGTGGCGCGTGGTGCTGGCGATGCGAACCGCAACACCCTGGTCGGGATCCTGGTCAACGTCACCCTGGCGGCGCTGGGCACGGCGGGCGTGCCCGGCGCCCGCGAGGCCTTCCTGTTCCTGGGGTTCGGCCTGGGCGGCACGTTGTTCGTCGTCGGTCTGTTGTCGGATTTTCGCTCGGTTGCGGCACCAAGGGGCGGCATCGGTCTGTTCTTCGGCACGTACAATCCCTTCCACAACAGCCATCTCGCCTTGCTGCAGGCGGCCATGAGCCAGCGCGGACTGGACAAAGTCATCATCCATCCGGTGCTGATTCCCAAGCTGCACGTCGATGCCTTCCGCAAGGGCGAGATCCGGGTGGGCCATCTCAAGGACGGCTTCCAGATCTACGAAAAGACCGACAAGGCCGATTCCAATGTCGACTACTTCCCGACGGGAAACGTCTTCCTGCCGCCAGAAACGCGCGTGGCGCTGATCGAGCTGGCGCTGGCGGAGGCAGGCATGGACGACAAGGTGGAAGTCGCCGTCTATTCCCAGACCTACTACGCCAAGGGCTTCCAGGGCGTGATCGCCGAGATCAAGCGGCGCCACCCTGGCGTTCGCCTGCATATGATTCATGGCACGGATTTCGGCGGCATGCTCGTGCGCCAGATCTCCGACGAATGCGGCTGGATCTACCCCTGGTGCATCCTGCGCCGGGACCAGGTTTCGGCAACCGCCATCCGACGGGGCGCCAAGGGCATGACGCCGCCGGTCGTAACCGATGTCCTTGCCCAGATTTCGCAGAATCTTCCGATGATTTCGGCCGGCGGCCGAAGCTTTCGGAATGACAACGGTGTTTTGACCGAGGGGAACTGAGATGACCGAACAACCGACCGCGGACTTGGGCAACCGGCCCGAGATCACGATCAAGCTCGCAGCGACTTCCGACGAGATGATGCAGTGCTTCATGCTTCGTGCCGCCGTGTTCATGGGCGAGCAGCAGTGCCCTTATTGGGAGGAGTATGACGGCAACGACTACACGGCCAGCCATCTCATTCTGTACGTCGACGGCGAGCCTGCCGCGTCCATTCGCGTGCGCTGGTTCGCGGGCTTCGCCAAGCTGGAGCGGGCCATCATTCTGAAACGCTACAGATCGTACGGCCTGTTCCTGCCGTTCGTTCAATGGGCCAAGGAATTCTGCCGCAAGAAGGGCTATCCCAAGGCCTACCTGCATGGCCAGCGCCGTCTGTGGCCGATCTTCGAGCGCGACGGCTTCCGCAAGGTCGACGACAAGGTTTTCCACTTCTCCGACCACGAATACGGCGCGTTCGCCTGCGACCTCGATGTTGGTGAAAATGCCCCGACGGTGACGACGGATCCGATGGTGCTGAATCGTCCGGAGGACCAGCTCGACATGCCGGGCATTCTGGAAGAATCGATGGAACGGGGAGCGTCCAATCCGCATGCGGATTGGGCCGAGCGGCGCGCGAACTGAGGGGAGTGAGACACATGAACACCACCACAAACTCGATTGGCGGCCAGGCGGTCACCATCAAGCTCGCCATGAAGATGGAAGACTCCCTGCAGGCCTTCGCGGTACGTGCTGCCTGCTTCATCGGCGAACAGGACATACCCTACTCGGAGGAGTTCGACGGTCACGATTTCGGCGCCACCCACATCATTGCCTATCTCGGCGATGAGCCTGTGGGCGCAGTGCGGCTGCGCTGGTTCAAGTCCTTCGCCATGCCGGAGCGGTTGGCGGTGATGCAGCGCTTCCGTGGCAACGACATCGGCCAGCTTCTCATCGAGCGCTGCCGCCAGCTCGCGGAAAGCCGCGGCGCCAACACGCTCTACACCCAGGCGCTGCCCCAGGACGTGAAGTATTGGGAAAGGCACGGCTGGCGTCGCCTCGATGCCGACGACGCGGGCAAGGGGCCGAAGCGCGTGGTGGCGATGGTGCGGGCGGTCGACCCGAGCAAGACGCTGCCGGAGGCCGATGCCCCCGATCAGGTTGTCCTGCGCACCGAGCCTCAGCTCGACCCGTCGGGCCTGCCGCTCGGCGGTGACCGCACCTGACGCCTGCGGCTTCGCCGAATACGCCGGAAGCAACGTCACGGCGGATCGCGCTCGCCTGTTCGATTTTTTCGGGTAGGCTGGGGCAGGCCGGCGATCGGCCAAGGGGTAGAGGCGTTCCAAGCACGAGAGCGTCGGGCGGGGAGAAAATGACGGATGTCTTCGAGATCGTCGTCGAACCGAATATTCGCCGGCGGCGGGGCCATGCGCCTCTTTCTGAAAAGAAGCGGGCGGCGGCGTTGTTTCGGGTGTGGCATGGCGTGCGGGAGATGATCGAGGAGGCCGAGCGCCTGGGCGACGGCGAACTCGTGCATTTCCTGGCGGTATCTCAGCTCCTCGTCGAGGAGAGGGTCACGACGCTGACGAGCGGCGTGCCAGCCTTTGCGCTCGTGGATACGTCGCTGCCGAATTGACTTCCGGTCTGCCTACTTGTGCCGTGGGTCGAGAGCGTCGCGCAGGCCGTCGCCCAGCAGGTTGAACGACAGGACCGCGAAGAAGATCGCGAAGCCCGGCCAGAAAGCCATCCACGGCGCCTGCGCGATGAAGCGCTGGGCGGAATTCAGCATGCTGCCCCACGAGGGTGACGGCGGCTGCTGGCCGAGGCCCAGGAACGACAGGGCCGCCTCGGCGATGATCGCGCCTGCGATCGCGAGAGAGGCCTGTACCAGCAGTGGCGGCACGATGTTGGGCAGGACGTGGCGCAGCGCAATGCGCCAGTGCGGGTTGCCGACGGCGCGCGCGGCCTCGACATAGTCCTCGACCTTGGCCGCAATGGTCTGGCCGCGGGTCAGGCGGATGAAGACCGGCGTGGCGGTGACGCCAATGGCGATCATTGCGTTGCTGAGGCTAGGTCCGAGGAAGGCGGCCAGCGCGATCGCCAGGATCAGGAACGGTACGGCCAGCATCGCATCGACGATGCGCGACAGCACCGAATCGATCCAGCCGCCGGCATAGCCCGCCAGCAGGCCCAGCGGCACGCCGATGCCAAGCGCGATGCCGACCGACACGAGGCCGGCACTGAGCGAGGCGCGGGCGCCCCAGATGATGCGGGCCAGCACGTCGCGGCCGACCTCGTCGGTCCCCAGCCAATGCCCCCACGAGGGCGGCTTGCGCACCTGCGTGAAGCTCGTGGCGAT
>JABMNB010000680.1 GCA_013205335.1 Rhodospirillales bacterium | reverse complement strand
GTCCGGTGTTTCGCCTTCGATGCGCAACGTATCGGTCCAGACGAGCCGGCCGGGGCGGCGTACCGACCAGGCGTCGAGCAGCAGACCGGACGTGAAGCGCTCGCCCGAGGCGCCGCGGCCCAGGACCATCATCTCGCAGGCCAGCAGCGAGCCGCCCTCGACCACTTCGGCCACCGTCCGCCGCTTCAGCAGCGCACCCTCGAAGACGATGGTCTCCTGCGGCAGCCAGTCGAGGATCGCACCTTCGGCCACGCGCAGTTCGACGTCGATGGTGCAGGGATTGCTTCCCCGCGACGCCCGGTAGATCTTCTCGGCCGCCTGGGTGGTTGCCACGGCTTCGGCGCCGGGCCCGATCTCGACCGACATCTTGAGGGCATCGCCGCCCGCTACGCCGCCCGATGTGGTGATCAAGACCGCCTGCGGCGGTTCGCCCGGCTCCGACTTCGGGAACAAAACCCGGCAGGGGTCGCGTTGATAGAGGTCGCCGAGGCGCGTCTTGCCGTCCCGCAGGTCGAAGGTGACGAGGCTTTCGCCGGAAGCGCGCTGCATGCGGGCGGAGGGACTGGTGGTCATCGGCCCCGACTTGATAGATTAAGGATCAGAATGAGCAAGGCCTTCACCAAGGAAAGCGACGACGGCGACGAGGACGATCTGCCCGACGACGTGGGCGGACTGCCGGCCGGCGCCAAGAACTACATGACCCCGCAGGGCTTCGAGCGGATGCGCGAAGAACTGATGACGCTCATGCGCAAGGAGCGGCCCGAGGTCGTTCAGGTCGTGTCGTGGGCGGCGGCCAACGGCGACCGCTCGGAGAACGGCGACTATCTCTACGGCAAGAAGCGCCTGCGCGAGATCGACCGCCGCCTGCGCTTCCTGAGCAAACGGCTCGAGCGCTCGGAGGTTGTCGACCCGGCCAAGCGCCCCAAGACCGACCAGGTGTTCTTCGGCGCCACCGTGACCTACGTCAATTCGAAGGACGAGGAACGGACGGTCAAGATCGTCGGCGTCGACGAGGTCGACCCCGGCCGCGGCCATGTGAGCTGGATCTCGCCCATAGCCCGCGCCGTCATGCGGGCTCACGAGGGCGACGCCGTACGGATGCACACGCCCGGCGGCGAGGAAGAGATCGAGATTTTGAAGGTCGTCTACGTCTAGGCTGAGGCGTGCAACCCACTCAGCGCCGTTTGAGGTCCGCCAGCAGCCGATCGACGAACTTCGGCGAATAGCCCAGCAAGGCCGCTTCGTCGGCCAGCTCATCTTTCAGCAGGCCGAGGGCCTGGACGAAGGAGCCGCCCTTGGCCAGCGCCTTCTCGACAAGCGCGTGAGCCTCCTGCTTGCCGATCTTCCGGGCCAGCAGGAAGGTCGCGCGCTCGGCCAGCACCGCGGCTTCGGCGGCATCCATGTTGGCCTGAAGCGCGTCCGGTTCGACGACGAGGCCCGCGGCGACTTCCGCCAGGGCCTCGACGGCCGAACCCAATGCCTCGACCAGCGCCGCGAGCGTCGGCCATTCGGCCTGCCAGCCGCCGAGTGCACGCTCGTGTTCCTGAGGCATTGCCGACACGATGGTTGCCGCCAGCATCGGCGCCCGCGTCGCGGCCGAGAGCACGAGTGCCGCGCCGACCGGATTGCGCTTGTGCGGCATGGTCGAGGAGCTGCCGCGTCCCGGCCCCGACGGCTCGGAAGCCTCACCTACTTCGAACTGCATCATCAGCGCGATGTCGCGCGAGGCCTTGGCGAGCGCGCCGACGACCAGCGCGCAATCCTGCGCAAACGCCGCGACCCGCACCCGTTGCGTGAACCACGGTCCCGGCGGCAGCGCGAGCTTCAGCTGCTTCGCCAGCACCTTCATCACCTGTTCGGCTTCCGGACCCAGCGCGGTCAGGCTTCCCGAGGCGCCGCCGAACTGCACGATTTGCGTTTCTCCGAAACTCTCTGTGAGTCGCCGCCTGGCGCGGTCGATGTCGGAGGCCCAGCCCGCGATCTTCTGCCCGAGCGCGAGCGGCGTCGCCGGCTGCAGCAGGGTGCGGCCCAGCATCGGCGTTGCCCGATGCTTCCTTGCCACACGCGCAAAGGCAGAGACGATACCGTCGAGCGCCTTCAGGAGCGGCGGCACCGCCTCGCCGAGTTGCAGCACCATCGCGGTGTCGAGGACATCCTGGCTGGTCGCGCCCCAATGGACATAGTCCGCGGCCCTGGCATCACGCCGGGCGACTTCCTGGGTCAGCGCCTTCACCAGAGGCACGGTCAGCGTTGCCGTCCTGCGCGCCGCCTCGCCGAGCGGTGCCGGATCGTAAAGCGAGGCATCGCACGCCGTCACGATCACCGAGGCCGCACGCCTCGGGATCAGACCGGCGGTCGCCGTTGCCACGGCAAGCGCCGCTTCGAAGCGAAGCATGTGGCGCAGGGTGGCTGTGTCGGAAAAGGCTTCAGCCGTCGCAGACGACGAACCCAATGCATTGACGAGACGGCCTGCCATGCGCTCAGCAGTCGAAGAAGACAGTTTCGTTCGGCCCGCCCAGATGAAGAGGCCGCCGCCACACGCCTGCCGCGTCGCGCGTCGCGATCAGGGTGGCGCGACGCTCCGGCTCCACGAGCTTGAGGACTGGATCCTCGGCCAGCGCCGGATCGCCCTCGAAGTAGAGCCGCGTCGCGAGGCGATTTAGGACACCGCGCGCGAACACCGAGAGGTTGATGTGCGCCGCTTGCAGGCCGCCGGCCGGCCACGGCACGCG
>JABMNB010000679.1 GCA_013205335.1 Rhodospirillales bacterium | reverse complement strand
GAACATGCGCCCGATCCTGCCCGAACCCGATCTCACCGAGCGAATTCACGATTCCGTCCTCGAGGCGATCTGCTCCGGCGAGCTGAAGTCCGGCGCCCGGATCACCCAGGAGGAGATCGCCCAGCAGTTCGGCGTGTCGCGCCAACCGGTCCTGCAGGCCATGATGCTGCTGCGCCGTGAGGGTTTCCTGATCGACGCCGGCCGCAAGGGCGTCTGCGTCGCCCCGCTCGACGTCCAGCAGGCGCGCAACCTCTACGTCGTCCGCGCCGCCCTCGACGGCGCCGCCGCGCGGCTCGCCGCCTCCAACTACACGCCCCACCTCGTGCAACGCGGCCGCGCCCTTCTCGATGTCGGCCGGCGCGCCGTGGCCAGCGGTTCCATACCGTCGGTCATCGAGGCCGACATCGATTTCCACCTTTTCATCTATGAAGCGTCGGGCAATCCCGTGATCGGCGAGACCGCCCAGCAGCACTGGCAGCATCTGCGCCGGGTCATGGCGGCCGCCTTGAGCGAAGGGGATCTGCGCGTCAGTGTGTGGGACGAGCACGAAGGCATCCTGCGCGCGCTCGAGGCGGGGCAGGCGGCCGAGGCCGAGGCGTTGTGCCGTGGCCATGCCGAACAGATGGCCGACATTCTCACGGGACGGTTGAAAGTCGTGATTTCCCGCGCCGCCTGAAGACGGCGCTCACTACAAAGCAAAGCGACTGGGCAAAGGAGGAACCGCCATGAAGCTCACCTCTGAGCAACTGAAGCAATTCGACGAAGACGGATACCTTTTCTTTCCGGACTATTTTTCACCGGAGGAGACCGCGATCCTGAAGTCGTCGGTGCCCGAGGTCTTCGCCCAGCGCCGCCCCGAGAACGTGCGCGAGAAGACCGGTGACGTGGTGCGCACCGCCTTCGCGGTCCACACCTATCATCCGGTGTTCGAGGCGCTGGTCCATCATCCGCGCTTCGTGGAGCCGGCCGAGCAGCTTCTGAAGGACAAGACCTACATCCACCAGTTCAAGATCAACGGGAAGGCCGCCTTCGACGGCGACGTCTGGCAGTGGCACCAGGATTACGGCACCTGGAAAGCCGACGACGCCATGCCCGAGCCGCGCGCCATGAACCTCGCGGTGTTCATCGACGAGGTGAACGAGTTCAACGGCCCGCTCTGGTTCATTCCCAAGAGCCACAAGAAGGGCGCGATCGAGGCCAGTCACGACCTCACGACGACGTCCTATCCGCTGTGGGTGATCGACAACGAGACCATCGCCAAGCTGGTCGACCAGGGCGGCATCGTCGCGCCCAAGGGCGGCCCGGGCTCGGCGATCTTCTTCCACGGCACGCTGGTCCACGGCAGCGGACCCAACATGTCGCCGTGGGATCGACAGATCATCTATGTGACCTACAATTCGGTCGACAACGCGATCCGCCAGTTCAAGCGGCCCGAATACATCGCGCATCGCGACTTCACGCCGATCGATCCTTGGGAAGACGACGCCGTGATCCGCGCCGTCAATCGCAAGGTCGCGGCGGAATAATCAAGAAACTCCGGAGGAAACCATGAGTCTCCATCGCATGCTTCTGGCGCGCGCCGCCGAAGCCAATCCGCTGCGCATCGGCGTCATCGGCGCCGGCAAGTTCGGCTCGATGTACCTGTCGCAGATTCCGACGACGCCGGGCATCCATCTGCTGGGCATCGCCGACCTCTCGCCCGACCGCGCGCGCGAGAACCTGGCGCGGCTGGGCTGGAAGCCCGACGTGACGTCGGCGATCTCCTTCGCCGATGCCCGCAAGCATGGCAGTACGCATCTCACCGACGACTGGCGCGCCCTGGTCAGCCATCCCGAGATCGACATCATCGTCGAATCGACCGGCGATCCGATCGCCGCCGTCGAGCATGCGCTCGAAGCCTTCAGGCACGGCAAGAGCGTCGTGATGGTGACCGTGGAGGCCGACGCCTTCTGCGGCCCGCTGCTGGCCAAGCGCGCCGCCGCCGCGGGCGTGATCTACAGCCTGGCATACGGCGACCAGCCGGCGCTGATCTGCGAGCTGGTCGACTGGGCGCGCACCTCGGGCTTCGAGGTGACGGCGGCCGGCCGCGGCCACAAGTGGCTGCCGCACTTCGCGCAGTCGACTCCGGAGACGGTGTGGAAGTACTGGGGACTCAACGAGGAACAGGCCAGGCGCGGCGGCCTCAATCCCAAGATGTTCAACTCCTTCCTCGACGGCTCCAAGCCCGCGATCGAGAGCACCGCCGTCGCCAATGCGACCGGCCTGACGCCGGCGCCGGACGGGCTCGCCTTCCCGCCGTGCTCCGTGGAGGACCTGCCCTTCGTGATGCGGCCGATCTCCGAGGGCGGCCAGCTCCATCACAAGGGCCAGGTCGAGGTGGCCTCGTCGCTGGAGAAGGACGGGCGCGCCATCCCCTACGAGATCCGCAAGGGCGTGTGGGTCGTGTTCGAGGCCGCCACCGAGTACCAGAAGAACTGCTTCGAGGAGTACATGCTGCAGACCGACCCGAGCGGCCGGTACTCCGTCATGTACAAGCGCTGGCACCTGATCGGCCTCGAGGTCGGCATGTCGGTCGCCTCGATCGGCCTGCGCAAG
>JABMNB010000678.1 GCA_013205335.1 Rhodospirillales bacterium | reverse complement strand
CCAATGATCCCATGAAACCGTCGACGGGAGCAGATGTCCGCCTTCACCGGAACGCTGTCCGCGATCGACCGGAATCACTGTCCGCCTTCGTATGGAATGCCTGTCCGCCTTCACCGGAATCCGCAGTCGAAGCGCTCGACCACCAATACGCGACGTTTCCCGAACGTGACGATTGTTGTTTTTGCTACATCAAGACCGAGCGTGCGCATCAACTCCAGGCAGTAGTGCTCGTTATCGACGCTCGCCTCCATGTCGATCATGCCAAAGGCGGTGGGAATCTGACCGAGCTGGGGCTTTAGAATATGGGTGGTCGGCGTCGTACCAGTGGGACGCATCCATTGGTCCTCGTGGAACAGCAGCGCGGTCTTTTCCTGCGCCCCCGCCAAGGAAATCCGGAATTCCTGATCGGGTTCGATGCCGAGCGGAGCCTGCGCGAGGTTGGCGAGAATACGCTCTATTTCATCGTCGCCCACGGGCTCGCCCGTTGTACGGGGCTTGGTGTCGAATGGCTCGCCATCGGGCAAGAATTGCATCGCACCGACGCAGTCGCGTCCGATGCTTTGGAGCAGGCTGTAATAATCGGCTCCTTGTGCGCCGACGCGCTCGGCGACCCGCTTGCGGACGTCCGGGTTGTCGGGGAGCAGATTGTCGAACACCGCTATGACTGGCGCGCCGGTATAGGCCGTCTCCCGCATGGGGAGCGAAAGCGAGATAGCGAAGCTCGGCCCCCAATCGAGCCAGCTTTGGTCGTATTGGAACAGGATCGCCCCACTAGCCTCTTTCCTCAGGCAACCGACGAGCCGATTATTCATCAGCACATTGAGTGGCGTATGTGTTTTGCGGCGGCTCATCAGAATATGTCCTCAATGCCTGTGACGAGCTTGCCGGACCTTTTCCCAACAGTGATTTCGAGGTTGAGCGCAGCGAGTAGCGCGAAGATCGTCGAAAGCTTCGCGCCATCCTGACCGTTTTCGATTATGGACACTTTTTCCTGGCGCAAACCGGCAATATTGGCGAGTTGAGTCTGTGTAAGGCCGAGCTGCCTGCGGGTGCGTTGAATGGCATTTCCCAGCTGCTTGGGTGAGCGAGCGATGAGCGGCATGATTGATCTCCCGTCGCTCAGTATGCCGAAAATCGCATAAAGTAGAAATATGCTATTTCTGTAATAAATCAATATTATGTGGGAAATGATATAAAACGTAAATATGCCGAATCCGGCATAAGCCTCAATCTGCGATGCCTAGTGTCCCGACTCTCAATTGGCGGGATATCACTCAAGGTGCAGCAGAACTGCTAAGGTTACCCAGACGTGGCAACGGAAACTCGTTCAAAGGTTCCCAGGCGGGCTGGTCGATAGGCGCTGGGAGACACACCCGCTGCCCGGCGGAACATGGCGCTGAAGGCGCTGACGCTGTCGTAGCCCAGGTCGAGGGCGACGTCGGTGACTGCCTGACCACCGCCCAGACGACCCATTGCCTCGAGCACGCGCGCCTGCTGGCGCCAGGCGCCGAAGGTCAAGCCGGTCTCCGTCACGAACAGGCGGGCGAGCGTCCGGGGACTGGCATTTGCCCAGCCGGCCCAGTCTTCCAGGGTGCGCTGGTCGCCCGGATGGGCGAGCAGGGCCGAACAGAGTCGACGAAGTCGCTTGTCGCCCGGCATCGGAAGATGGAGCGGCAGGGATGGTTCGCGGTGCAGTTCGTCGAGGATCAACGCCACCACATGCCCCGCGGCGCCGCGCTCGTCGTAGTGTACCGGCAGTTCGGTCGCCCGCACGATCAGCTCGCGCAGCAGGGGCGAGATGTGCAGCACGCGGCAGACCTCGGGCATGCCGGCCGCTGCGTCCTGGCGCAGGTAGAGGGTGCGCATCGTCACGTCGCCGGACATCACGATGGAATGATGGACGCCGGGCGGCATCCACAGCGCGCGCTGCGGCGGCACCACCCAGACGGCTTCTTCCGTGGAAATGCGCATCGTGCCGGCGGTGGCGTAGATGAGCTGGGCGCGGCGATGGCGGTGGCGCGCGATCTCGGAACCGTTGACGAAGTCCTTGGGCATGGCCGCGACCGCACGCGGCACTCGCTGGTAATCCTCGGGGTTCGTCGAGCGCAGGACGGCTTGGCTCTTTCGCGACATTGATTGACTACATAGCGCAAGACAGACAGGCGGGTCACGCCTACTCTGGCTCCTCTGGAGGAACCAACAAGATGAGCCATGGCAGTCCCACCTCTATCCTGCTCAACATCGGCCATGCCATGGATCACTGGATCCTGGTGGTCTTCGCCTATTCCTGGGGCGTTATCGCCGGAGTCTGGGGCGTCGAGTGGACCGAGCTGACGCCGTTCAACTATGGCGCGCTCTTCATGTTTGGCGCCGGCTCGATCGTGAGCGGCCGCCTGGGCGACCATTGGGGCCGCTGGATCATGATGGTGATCTTCTTCGCAGGCATGGGCGTCTCGGCCCTGATCATCGCGCTGTGCACCAACAAGTGGCAAATCGGTGCGGCGCTGACCCTGATGGGCGCCTTCGCCTCGATCTATCACCCGGTCGGCATCCCGATGCTGGTCCAGAAGGCGAAGAACCCCGGTTTCACGATCGGCGTGAACGGCCTCGCCGGCAACATGGGCATCGCCATCGCCGCCGGTCTCTCGGTCTATATCGCCCAGCGCTTCGGCTGGCAGGCGGCGTTCATCATCCCGGGTGTCATCTGCCTCGTCTGCGCCGTCGCCTTCGTGGCCCTGGTGCCGCGCGAGGAAGAGGCGCCGGCCAAGCGCAAGGCCAAGATGCTCGACCTGCCGCCGTCGGTGATGGCGCGTGTGTTCGCCATCATGACCTTCACCGCGGTGACCGGCAGCATCGTCTTCAACTTCACGACCAACGGAAACGGCGAGCTTCTGAGCAACCGCGCAAAGAGCATCGCGCAGGATCCGGCAATGCTGGCCACGATGTTGTTCATCATCTTCTCGCTGGCTTCGCTGGCGCAGCTCGTCGTGGGAAAGATGATCGACCGCTATCCGCTGAAGAACATCTACCTGCCGATCGTGCTGCTGCAGGTGCCGCTGTTCCTGCTCGCCTCGCAGGTCGAGGGTTGGGCGCTGTTCTTCACCGCCATCGCCTTCATGCTGCTGGTGTTCGGCGCCATTCCGTTCACCGATGCGATGATCGTGCGCTATATCGACGACCGCATGCGCAGCCGCGTCACCGGTGTCCGCCTGGCGATCGGCTTCGGCGTGAGTTCCTTCGTCGTGGCGCTGCTGGGCCCGGCAGTGAAGGACGCAGGCTTCCCCGTTCTGCTGTCGGTGCTGGCGGGCGTGGCCTTCTGTTCGTTCCTTGCCCTGTCGATGCTGCCCAGCGAAAGCGACGTGCATGCCGCCTCGGCGGCGCCCAAGCCAGCCGAGTAGCACAATCACCCTGTAAAGCGATTGCCGCGCCGCGATTGCGCGGCCGTCGCGCGTTTGCGATCCTGCCGCCAATGAATGAAGTGAGGGCAGGACCGTGATCAAGAGACGCATTGCGCTGGCGGGTGCCGCTGGCTGGACGATCGTCAGCGCCTCCGCAGTGCGGGCGCAGGCTTGGCCGAGCCAGCCGATCAGGCTCGTGGTGCCCTATGCTGCCGGCGGTTCCACCGACACGGCCGGGCGCATCGTCGCCGAAAAGCTGACGGGAATGCTCGGCCAGCAGGTGATCGTCGAGAACAAGGGCGGCGGCAACACCATCATCGGCATGGATGTCGTGGCCAAGGCGAAGCCCGACGGCAATACGCTGCTGCTGGGCGCTGCAACGATGGCAACCAACGTCGCCCTGGGCCTGAAGCAGCCGTTCGATCCGCTGAAGGACTTCCAGATGATCTCGACCCTGGTCGACATCCCCGATCTCCTGGCGATCGACAAGGCGGTTCCCGCGAAGAACTACGCAGAATTCGCCGATTGGGTGAACAAGCAGCCGCAGCGCGTGCGTTACGCGACGTCGGGCATGGGCAACCAGCCGCATCTGTGGGGCGAGCTGTTCCGGACCCGCAACAAACTCAACCTCGAGAGTGTCAGCTACAAGGGCGCGGCCGATGCCTTGCGCGATGTCTTGGGCGGCCACTTGCCGATCATGGTCGACGTCGTGCTGCCGACCGGCACCCACGTCGCGGCGGGACGCCTGACCGGCATTGCCGTCGCTTCGCCGGAGCGCTCGGCGGTCTGCCCGGACGTTCCGACGGTGGCCGAACTCGGCATGAAGGATCTGGAAAGTGCCGCCTTCTTCGGGCTCGTCGGGCCGGCGGGCCTGCCGCCGGCGAT
>JABMNB010000677.1 GCA_013205335.1 Rhodospirillales bacterium | reverse complement strand
GTCGTCAGGTCCTGGAACCAGTGCTGGGCCTGGATGTAGGACTTGATCTTGGGCGACAGCGCGTGCGGGTTGGTATCGTGGACGACCCAGATCAGCACGGCGTCGTCGACCACCTTCTCGTGGACCTTGGCCATGAGCGCGTCCTGCCTGGCCGGATCGAACTGCGCCAGCGCCTCGTCGATCAGCTTGTCGACCTCCGGGCTCGCATAGTTGCTCCAGTTGACGCCCACGGGCGCGCCCTGGTTCGAGGCGAAGAAGCGCGTGAAGGCATAGAGCGGGTCCGACGTCACATAGGCGATGTTGTTGGCGGTGACGTCCTTGTTCATCTCGGCCTTGGCGCCGGCGCGCCATGCGGTGTAGAGCGCCTCGAGCTCGACGACCTTGAATTCGAGATCGATGTAGACGTCCTTGAACATCTGCTGGATGGCCTCGTTCATGGGCAGCGACAGCATCTGGCCGCTGCCGCCCGAGGCCACCACGAACTTGGTCTTGAGTGGCTGGGCCTTGCTGAAGCCCGCGGCACTCATGAGCGTGCGCGCGTCGTCGGGCGCGAACTTGATCTCGAAGCTGGGCTTGCCGAACCACGGGCTCGATCTGTCGACCTGGCCGAAAGCCGGCGTGGCAAGACCGCCCAGCAGCTGCACGATGGCGGTTCGGTCGATGGCGAGGTTGGCGGCCTTGCGCAGGCGGATGTCGGTCCACGGCGAGCCCGGCAGCATCGAGGGATGATAGTTCCAGACGTGCGGCGTCACGTTCTGCACGATCTTCATGCCGGCCCTGGTCAGGCGGTCCACGGTGTCGGGCGTCGGCGTCTCGATGAGGTCCACTGAGCCCGAGAGCAATGCGGCCGTGCGCGTCGCGCCCTCGGGCGCGACCACGAGGATCATGCGGTCGGCCTTGGGAATGCGCTTTGGATTCCAATAGGCCTCATTCTTGACCAGCTCGGCGCGCTCGCGCGGCACCAGCCGGGCCAGCTTGAAGGGACCGGTGCCTGACGGCTCGGAGGCGAACTTGTTCCAGTCCTTGCCCAGCTTCTCGAACTGCGCCGGGCTCGACACCAGGAACCACAGCATCTGATAGGGGAACAGCGCATCGACGACCTTGGTCTTCACCTGAATGGTCATGTCGTCGATCTTCTTGTAGCTCGCGACCGACGGCAGGCGCGGCCGCACCTGCGAGGCCTGGCGCTGGTCGAACTGCGGAACCTTGGTGTCGAATACCTTGTCGAAGTTCCAGACCACGGCGTCGGCGTTGAAGGCCGAGCCATCATGGAACTTCACGCCGTCACGCAGCTTGAAGGTCCACAGCGTCTTGTCGGCGTCGTCGACCTTCCACTCGGTGGCGAGGCCGGGGATCAGCTTGCCCGGCCTGTCGGAGATGTCCATTTCCCAGGCGACCAGCGGATCGTAGAGCGTGTAGCCGGTGAACTTGTAGGCGCCGGCGCCGCGGTCGGGCTGGCCGGTGGTCAGCGGGACGTCGGCCATCGAGATGCCGAAGCGCACGACCTTTTCCTGCGCAAGCGCGGGGATCGGCATTGCCGCCAGCGCGCTGGCGGCAATGAAGGAACGGCGGGACACGCTCACGGCGGGACTCCTGTCAGAGTTTCGGTCGGTGCGAACGCCACGGCGTGGCGCGTTCATAGGCAGAGCCGGCGGCCAGGACGCTGGCATCGTCGAACGCGCGACCGGCCAGCTGGAAGGCGAGCGGCAGTCCGTCGGCGTCGAAGCCGCAGCACACCGCAGCCGCGGGCTGACCGGTGACATTGAAGGGCATGCTGAGCGAGGGCTTGCCGAGGAAGTGGAAGATCGCCGCCGGATCCTCGAAACCTTCCGGCGGACCCCACTGGTTGGCCGTCATCACGAGATCGTAGCCGCGCATCGCCTCGCGCGTGTCCTGCTGCAGCTTGCGGCGGAACCGCAGCGCCGAGAGGTACTGCTCGGCCGACAGGAAGGCGCCGAGCTGGAAGCGCCGCCGCGTCGTGTAGCCGAACTTCTCGGGCCGCTCGATCACGTCGCGGCGATGGATGGCGTGCGCCTCGGTGGTGATGATGACCCTGCCGCAGATGTGATAGTCGCGGATGTCGGGAAAGATCACTTCGTCGACCGTGGCGCCGAGATCGCGCATCACGCGCACGGCTTCTTCCATCCCCGCAGCCATGTCTTCCGAGAGCTTGCCGTTGGGCCCCTCGTACCAGCTGCGGGCCAGCGCGATGCGCATGCCCTTGATCGGGCGTTGCGCCGCCGTGCCGTAATCGACCTTGGGGGCGCGCGCCGAGGCCTGGTCGTTGGGGTCGTGCCCGGCCAGCACGTCGAGCATCAGTGCGCAGTCCTCGGTCGTCCAGGCCATTGGCCCGGCCGTGTCGAGGCTGAAGGAGAGCGGGAAGATTCCGCAGCGGCTCACCAGTCCATAGGTCGGCTTGATGCCCGCCGTGGCGCAGTAGCCCGCCGGATTGCGGATCGAGCCGCCGGTGTCGGAGCCCATCGCGCCCATGCAGAGTGCGGCTGCAATCGCGGCGCCCGAGCCGCTGGAGGAGCCGCCGGGCTGGAGTGCGGTGTTCCACGGATTGCGGACGGGCGGGAAAGGCTGGTCAGATGTCATCGCACCGTTGGCGAATTCGTGCGTGCCGAGCTTGCCCAGGATCACGGCGCCGCCAGCCTTCAAGCGTCGCACCGTCTCGGCGTCGATGGCAGGCACATAGTCGATCTTGAGATGCGAATGGCCGGTCGTCCTGATGCCGGCCGTCTCGTAGATGTCCTTCAGCCCGATCGGGATCCGGGCCATCCATGG
>JABMNB010000676.1 GCA_013205335.1 Rhodospirillales bacterium | reverse complement strand
TTGCGCCGTCGGACGTGGATGCAGACGCTGGGCGGGGTGTTCGTGCGGGCTAACTTGTCCGAATAGTACTTGCGTCTGAAATCGCGAACGAGCGCTCCGTCGAAGGGTGGCTCTTCGTCGTCGACGCCGAACAGTGCGCGCAACGTGGGAAAGGTGAAGGCGAAGTTGATGGCATCGCGCCCGTCCGCCGCCTCGCCGGCACCGAGGTTGAAATGCGATTCCCAGGCCGCCGCCCACTCGCGCATCGGACGGTCGGCATGGTGGATGTCGGCGAACGGCGTGTGGACATAGGTCAAGCCCCGGGCACGCGCGAATTCGATGGCCCTCATCGTCATCAGCGCCTGCGAGCCTGCACCCTCGCGCGTCGAGGGGATGCAGGTGATCCTGGCGATCTTCTCTCGCCCCGAGAGCTGGCGGACATACTGCCGGAACAGCCTGTCGCCGGCGGTGAAATGGTGCGGCCGACCAAGTGCTCCTTTCACGATGTTCTTGGCGACGCTGCGCGCGTAATGGAGCGATCCGCCGGCCAGGAAGCGGAGCGCAGCCTTGTTCACGCCAGCCTGCCCTCGACCAAGACGACGTGACGGTCGGCCGTTGCGACGGTGGCGGGGCGATGGGTGACGAGCAGGATCGTCGCCCGTCCCTTCAACCCGGCGATGGTCTCCAGGATGCGCTCCTCGTTGCCGGCATCGAGTGCGCTGGCGGGCTCGTCGAGCAGGATCAGCCGCGGCGCGCGCAGCAGCAGGCGCGCCAGGGCCAGTCTCTGGCGTTCACCACCCGACAGGTTGGCGCCGCGATCGCCGACGATCGTGTCGAGGCCGTGTGGCAGCGCGGCGGTGAAATCGGCAAGGCCGGCGAGCCGCAGCGCCTCCCGCATCGCCTCGTCCGAGGCGAGCGGCTGCGCCCAGGCGAGATTGGCCCGGATCGAGGCATGAAAGAGGAAGGCCTCCTGGGCCATCGTGCCGACCGATCGGCGCCAGGCCGGCGCGATCTGCGGCGTGAGCTCGCGCCCGTCGATCAGGATCCGTCCCGATCGCGGTGCCGTCAGCCCGCCCAGCAGGTCGAGGATCGTGCTCTTGCCCGCGCCGGACACGCCCGACAGCACGGTGAGCGAGCCGGCAGGAAGAGACAGGTCGACGCCGCGCAGGATTTCCGCCTGGTTCTCGCCGTAACCGAAGCGCACGCCCTCCAACCGGATCTCGCGCTCGAAGGCGACCGGCTCCCGGGTCGTGGCCTCCGGCGCATCCGCCGCCGCTTCGCACGCCTCGATCGCACCGGCGACGGAGCGGTACGCGGGAGATGCATGGACGAATTGCTGGCCGAGTTCCTGTACGCCCTGAAGCATCGGCAGCAGGCGCTGGAAGACCAGGATCAACACCAGCAGGTCGGCCAGCGGCAGCCCGGCCCAGCTCGCCGCCGCCCACAGGAAGCCCGCGAGCGCGACGGCGACGACACAGTCGAGCATGAAGCGGGTGTTGGTCTGCAGTTTCGTGGCCGCGAGATCTGCCCCCTCGGCGCTGCGGGCGGCGTCGGCGAAGGCCCTTACGTGCTGGGTTTCGGCGCCATAGACCTTGGTGAGCTTGAGCGCCTGGAGAAATTCCGTGATCTCGCGGCTGACGCGCACGTTGGCTTGCGACGCGACCTCGCCGAGGCGCCGGCTCTCGGTCAGCTGGTGCCGCATCAACCAGGCCAGTGCGCCGCCGAAGGCAAGGGCGAGCGCGGTGAAGCCCGGCGCGATCGCTAAAGCAACCACGAAGTGCGCCGCCAGGATCGACAGGCGCGCCGGTGCTTCGAGCAGCAGATGGGTCGCGTGCTCGACCCGCTCGATCTCGGTCGAAAAGAGTGCGTGGAAGTCGGCGGTGCGCTGGCGCTGCAGGTAAGACCATGAGGCATGTGCGATGGCGGCATACGCCCTGACCCGCAGCGCCACGGCGAAGTCGAAGGAGAGGCGCGCCGTCACCATCTGGCGCATGCGCGAAACCAGCGCGCGCACCAGCACGACGCACAGGAAGGCCAGCAGCAGTCCACCCAGAGTCCGGGGCAGGAAGGCGAACAAGCCGCTTTGGGCGCTGACATCGGTGGCACCCAGCGAGTTCAGGAGGGGCACGAGGAGGGCGAGCCCCACCCCGTCGGTTGCGCCGGCGAGCACGATCAGCAGCGTCAGGAAGGCCAGCCGGCCCGGTCCCGCCTGTCCGCTGCGCAGGCGCCAGGCCGCCCGGAGATCAGCTAACATCTGGATCAGCCCGCATCGGCCACGATCGCATTCATGCCGTACCGTAGCAGGCGGACCGGGCCGGCGCCTGCTCCCCGGTGCCTGCTCCCCGGCGCCTGCTACTCCGCGGCGGCGGCGAAGCGCAGGTCGGGCAGGGGGCGGGAGCGGTCGACCGCCGCGCCGGCGTCGAACTTCCGCAGTTCCGGCAGCACCGTGCGCGCGAACATCGTCATGTTCCGCGCCGCTTCCTCGTGCGGCATGCCGGCATAGGAGAAGACGCCGACATAGCCGCAGTTCCTGGTCTGCTTGTGGATCGCCATGATCTTTTCGTGGACCTGCTCGGGCGTGCCGTAGACCTGCAGGTCGGCGAAGAACTCGATGGCCTTCTGGTCGCCGTAGACCGCGAGCTTCTCGTTCATCTTGGCGTAGTACTCGTAGCCGCGCTGGTTCTTCATGTGGTCGCCGGCGAACTGGTAGTGGTCCAGCACCGTCCGGTAGTAGCCGCCGATATACTTCACGGCCATCTCGCGCGCCCGCTCGGCGCTCTCGTCGACGAAGGTCCAGCCGGCCGAGATCGGCTGCGGCGCGTCGGCACCGTTGATTTCGCGATAAAGCGTATTGTATTCGGTGAGTTCCTTCTCGACCTCGCGCCACGGCTTCTGCGGGATGATCAGCAGACCGACGCCCAGCCGCGCCATGATGCGGGCGCTCTCCGGCGAGACGGCGGCGGCGTAGGTACGGCCGCGAAAGCTCTTGAACGGAGCGGGACGGATCTCCACCGGCTGCTGCCGGTAATGCTTGCCCTGGTATTCCATGATGCCGGTCTCGAGGCCCTTCAGCAGTGCCTCGCCGTATTCGACGAACAGCTCGCGGCTGTCGCCCATGTCGAGGCGGAAGCCGTCGAACTCGACCTTCCCGGCGCCGCGGCCGAGACCCAGGATCATGCGGCCGCCGGAGAGATGGTCGAGCATGGAGATCTGCTCGGCGACCCGCACCGGATCGTGCCAGGGAAGAACGACGACCATCGATCCCAGCCGCACGTGCTTGGTGCGGCCCGCCATGTAGGACAGGAACTGCACCACGTCGGGGCACATCGTGTAGTCGGTGAAATGGTGCTCGACCGACCAGATCGATTCGAAGCCCAGTGGCTCGGCCATGTCGGCCAGCGCCAGCTCGTTGAGGTAGATCTGGCGGTCGCTGAGCGCCCGGCCGGTGTTCTGGAAGACTGCAGCCATTCCGACATGCATGGCGTTACCCCCTGCTGGT
The DNA here is from genome assembly GCA_013205335.1 of Rhodospirillales bacterium. GTDB lineage: Bacteria > Pseudomonadota > Alphaproteobacteria > Reyranellales > Reyranellaceae > Reyranella. The sequence continues at coordinate 9,914 of JABMNB010000676.1, read as the reverse complement.
TGCCGTATGGTAAACGCCTGTTCATAGGATTGGGAAGTGCCGCCGATGCTTGATTCCGCCGTATTCGACCGTCATATCCGCCCCATGCGCACCCTGTTCGCCGCCCTCTTCTCCGTCGCCCTGCTCGCTCTCGGAACTGCCCAGGCCCAGTCCCCGGCCTCCAATCCCCAGGTGGCGGAAGTCGAGCGTTACTTCAACGGCATCCGCACCATGCAGGCCCGCTTCGTGCAGTCGAACCCCGGCGGAACGGTTGTACAGGGCACGCTCTCGGTGAGCCGGCCGGGACGCATGCGCTTCGAATACGACCCTCCCTCGCAGCTCAAGATCGTGGCCGACGGCAACCAGGTGACGATGTGGGACGTGGCCAACCGCGACTTCGGCCAGTGGCCGATCGGCTGGACCGCGGCCTCCTTCCTGGTGCGCGAACCGATGGTGCTGCAGGGCGGCGACCTCACCGTGGAAAAGGTCGAGCGCAGCGACGGCATGCTGCAGCTCACGATGAGCCAGGCCCGCAAGGCGAACGAAGGCAAGGTCATCGTCCGGCTGGGCGAGAACCCGATGGTGCTGCGCGGCTGGACGATCATCGACAATCGCGGCCAGCGGGTCGACGTGTCGCTGAACGGCCTGCAGACCGGCCTGCCGCTCGCCCCCGCGCTCTTCAAGTTCGACGGGCCGGACGCCGGTGCGATTCGGCGCGGCGCGAACTGACGCGCTATCATACACGCCTCAACTGGCGTGGAGACTGAGACGTGAGCGGATTGACGGTGAGGGCCTCGACCGAGGCCGACGTGGCGCGTTGTGCGGAAATCTATGGGCATCATGTGCTGCACGGCACGGCCTCCTTCGAGGTCGATCCGCCCGACCTCGCCGAGATGAGGAAGCGCCGCGCCGCGGTGCTCGATCTCGGGCTGCCCTATATCGTGGCCGAGAAGCAAGGGCGCCTGCTGGGCTATGCCTATGCCGGCCTCTATCGCCCGCGTCCCGCTTATCGTTTCACCGTCGAGAATTCGATCTACATCGACAAGGATGCGGTGGGGCAGGGCGTCGGCAAGGCGCTGCTCGAGCCGCTGATCGATCTCTGCACCCGCGACGGGCGGCGCCAGATGATCGCCGTGATCGGCGATTCGGCGCACGTCGCCTCGATCAAGCTCCACGCCTCGTGCGGCTTCGCGATGGTCGGCACGCTGAAGAGCGTCGGCTTCAAGTTCGGCCGCTGGCTCGACAGCGTCCTCATGGAGCGGCCGCTGGGGCCGGGCGATACGAAGCCGCCCGAAACGGGAGAATAGGGGGAGGGATGCCATGCGTCTGATCGACTATTTCGACCGCGGTGCCGATCTCTATCCGGAGCGGCATTGCCTGCATGACGGCACGCAGGGCTGGACCTATCGCGAGGTGCGGGGGCAGACGCATCGCGTCGCCAACGGGTTGCTGGCGCTGGGCCTCGGGCGCGGCTCGAAGGCGGCCGTCTACAGCCCCAACCATGCGGCGGCCTATGCCTGCCTGCTCGGCATCGTGCGCGCCGGCGTCACCTGGGCGCCCGTCAATGCGCGCAACGCGCTGGAGGAGAACCTCTACATCCTGAACAACACCGACGTGGAGGTGCTGTTCTATCATTCGAGCTTCGAGAACTATCTCGCGCGCATCCGCGAAGCCTGCCCGCGCATCACCGGGGTCATCTGCATCGATACGCCGTCCTTCGCGACCTGGCTGGCGGCGCAGAAGGAAGAAGCGCCGGACCTGCCCGACGCGCCCGATGACGTGGCCTTCCTCGCGAGCTCGGGCGGCACGACCGGGCGGCCGAAAGGTGTGCAGATCACCAATGGCAACATCGAGACGATGAACTCGATCTTCTGGGCCTGCATGCCGGTGAAGTCGCCGCCGGTCCATCTGATGGTGGCGCCGATGACGCATGCGGCGGGCGTCTGCTCGTTCCCGCTGCTGGCCTTCGGCGGCACCAACATCTTCATGGGCACGGCCGACCCCGGCGGTATCCTGGCGGCGATCGAGAAGCACAGGGTGACGCATGTCTATATGCCGCCGACGCTCATCTACATGCTTCTCGCCCATCCCGATGTGGGCAGGTACGACTACAGTTCGCTGCAGCACCTCGTCTATGCGTCGGCGCCGATGTCGGTGGACAAGCTGGTCGAGGCCGTGAAGGTGTTCGGTCCCGTGCTGACCCAGACCTACGGCCAGGCCGAGGCCTGCATGATCTGCACCTTCTTCTCGCCGGCCGATCACGTAGCGGCGCTCGAGACCAACAACCGCCACCGGCTGGCCAGTTGCGGCAAGGTCTCGCCGCTGGTGCGGCTCGAGGTGATGGACGACGAGGGCAGGCTCCTGCCGCGCGGGCAGCGCGGCGAGATCGTCGTGCGCGGCAATCTCGTCATGAAGGGCTACTACAACAACGTCGAGGCGACGGCCGAGGCGTCGGCCTTCGGTTGGCACCATACCGGCGACATCGGCGTGATCGACGAGGATGGCTTCGTCTACATCGTCGATCGCAAGAAGGACATGATCATCTCCGGCGGCTTCAACGTCTTCCCGAGCGAGGTCGAGCAGGTCCTGTGGGGCCATCCCGCGGTCCAGGATTGCGCGGTGATCGGTGTGCCCGACGAGAAATGGGGCGAGGCGGTGAAGGCCGTGATCGAGTTGAAGCCCGGCGCGGCGGCCAGCGCCGACGAGCTGATCCAGCTGGCCAAGGACAGGCTGGGCGGCGTCAAGGCGCCGAAGTCGGTCGACTTCGTCGCCGCCCTGCCGCGCAGTCCCGTCGGCAAGGTGTTGAAGAAGACCCTGCGCGAGCCCTACTGGGCCGGCCACGAGCGGAAGATCTGATGCGCGACTGGCTGCGGCGTCTCCCCCCCAACGTGCAGGGGGCGCTGTGGCTGGTGAGCGGCGGCTTCATATTCACCTCGACGGGCGTGATGATCCGGCTGCTCTCCGAGCAGATCGAGAGCGTCCAGACCGCCTTCTTCCGCGCGATTCTCTCCGTGGTGATGCTGCTGCCGCTGATGATGACGGGTCGCGTGAAGCCGTGGCTCAGTAAGCGCATCAAGGGCCATTTCTGGCGCACCTTCATGGGCACCACCTCGATGGTGCTGGGCTTCTACGCCATCTCGATGCTGCCGCTGGCCGATGCCACGGCGATCGCCTTTTCCCAGCCGCTCTTCTCCGTCGTCGTGGCGGCCGTCATTGCCAAGGAGAAGGTCCGCTGGCGGCGCTGGACCGCCACGATCGTGGGCTTCATCGGCGTGCTGGTGATGGTCCGGCCGGGCGAGGGCAGCCTGCAACTCGGCGCACTGGTGGCGCTGGCGAACGCCGCCTGCGTGGCGATCTCGATCCTGCTGGTGAAGCGCCTTTCCGATTCGGAAACGCCCCTGATGATTCTGACGCAGTTCGCCATCTTCTCGACCCTGCTGCTGGCGCCACCGGCGCTGTGGGTCTGGCGGTGGCCTGACCTGTTCGGCTGGGTGCTGGCGGTCGGCATCGCGTCCACCGCCACGGTGGGTCAGTATTTCTGGGTGCAGGCCTTCAAGGCCGGCGAGATGTCGGCCATCGCGCCCTTCGAGTACATGCGCCTGCCCTTCGCGGTGTTCATGGGCTGGCTGATGTGGAACGAGATGCCGGTCGTCTGGACCTATGTCGGCGCCGCCATCGTCATCGCCTCGGCACTCTACATCGCCCATCGGGAGCACAAGCTCGCCCGCGACCGGCGTCGCGCCGCCGCCGTCAGCCCGCCGAAGAAGCCTCCGGGTGAGCCTGAGCCTGGGCCTGCTCCTTGAGCAGCCACGCGCGCGCCCGGGCGCGGTGCGCCTCGGTGATGTGCATGCGGGCGGCGGTGAAGGCCGCGACCATGATGGCGGCGTCGTCGGTGAAGCCGAGGCCGAGCAGCAGGTCGGGAATGACGTCGAACGGCAGCACGAAATAGGCCAGCGCTCCGAACAGCGTCGCGCGGATCGGCAGCGGCGTGGCGCTGTCGGAGGCGCAATAGAAGGCCGCGACGGCGTCCTCGGTGAAGGGCACGCGGCCGATGTTCTTTCGCGCCTTTTGCCAGAAGTTCCGGCGGACGGTCGTCTCGTTCCGGACCATGTCGGTTGCGTCGGTCATGCCGGGAAAGGTTGGGTCGGCGGGCCGGCTTGGCAAGGGGGATGGAAGTGCTAAAAGCGCCCAACCACGGAGGACACGGATGAACGTCAAGGGTCAGGCCGCCATCGTCACGGGCGGCGCATCGGGATTGGGCGGCGCCACGGCGTCGGCGCTGGCGGCGGCGGGCGCCCGGGTCGCGATCTTCGATCTTCAGGACGAGCTGGGTGAGCAGAAGGCCAGTGAGATCGGCGGCATCTTCGTGAAGACGAACGTCGCCGAGGCGGCCAGCGTCGAGGCCTCGGTGAAGACGGTCGTCGAGAAGCTGGGCGCCCCCCGTGTCGTCGTGAACTGCGCCGGGATCGGCCGGTCCGGCCGCACCATCTCCAAGTCCGGCCCGCACGATCTGGCAATGTTCAGCCAGGTCATCCAGGTCAACCTGATCGGCACTTTCAACGTGATCCGCCTCGCAGCCTTCGCCATGAGCCAGGCGGAACCGATGGACGACGGCGAACGCGGCGTCATCATCAACACCGCCTCGGTTGCCGCGTTCGACGGCCAGATCGGCCAGGCCGCCTATTCGGCATCGAAGGGTGGCGTGGTCGGCATGACCCTGCCCATCGCGCGTGATTTGGCGAGCCTTGGCATCCGCGTCTGCACCATTGCGCCGGGTCTGTTCCTCACCCCGATGATGATGAGCCTGCCTGCCGAGGCCCAGAAGAGCCTCGGCGCCCAGGTCCCGTTCCCCTCGCGGCTGGGCGATCCGAAGGAGTATGCCCAGCTCGCCATGAGCATCGTGGAGAACCACATGCTGAACGGCGAGACGATCCGCCTCGACGGCGCCATCCGCATGGCACCGAAGTAAGCGCTCCGGAGGGCGTCCCGATGCGGCTTGCGACGTTACTCATGACGGCAGTCGTTCTGGCTGCCGTTGCTCCGCCGGCGATGGCCGAGCCGCGCTGGCTCGCCTGCAAGGTCACCGACCAGGGCGGGCAGGTGCGCAATTTCAGTGTCGTGTTCGACGACCGGCGCAACACGGCCGGCGTCTGGGATGGGACGTCGCTGGCCGAGGGCACGAACGTGGCCATCACGTTCCAGGCGTTGCGCGCGCGTTTTCCTAACTTCGCTGTGACGTACAACCGCAACGACGGCGCGTTCTCGATGACGCCGCTCGGACCCAACTATGGCGGCCTGTTGCACGGCGAATGCCGCCGCAGCGTGGCGCCGCCCGGCGTTCCCGCCGAGCGGCGCTGAAGCGTTGGTCTTTAGTAGCCGAGGTCGGCCGGCTGCTCGCAGCGCAGGTCGGCGATGCTGTTCTCCGTCGCCTGGCGGCCCGGCGTCGTCTGGCCGTTGCAGGTGTAGCGGATGCGGAGCGTCTTGGTGAGGCGATCGGGCATGCCGAAGATATAGGCCATCGCCGGCACCTGGCAGCGACTCGGGCCGTCGCCGCAGATGTCGCGGACCTGCTGGGTGACGTCGACGGTCGAGGACGGTCCGCCCCAGGAGGCTTCGAGGATGTCGATGCGCCGCGGCACGACCGGCGCCCCGCCGACGCACGCCATGCGGACCTTGAAGCTCGGCGTCGCGATTTCGGACAGAACGAAGTTCTGCGGCTGGCAGGTCCAGATCACGGTCAGCCTCTTGGCGATGTCGAAGCGGCTGTCGTTATAGGCCGGGCCGTTGGCGAAGACGTCGCAGGGATAGCCGCCCGGGCACGTCACCATGCTGGTCACGTCGGCGCCGGGAGCGGCCTGCGGCAGACCCCAAAAGGCGCGCTTTATCTGCGCCGTCGACTGCACCACCCGCGGGGACTGGCTGCACGCCACGACCGTACCCACGATGGCCATTGCCAAAAGAACAAGACGACCCCAAGCCATAAAACCCCCGGTATTTTCCCGCACACACAGTCCCAATTCCCGGGGCAAACTAACGCCCGTCCGCGGTGGCGGCAATCGTGCAAGCTTGACACTATTTGCACTCTCTTTAAAAGAAAATGCGATGGGGTTCGCGATCTCCCCACGAGGCGACAGCCGAAGCATCGCGTCCTGCTCCACTCAAATAGGACGCCTCACATGCCTTCGCCCAACGCGATTTCTCCCGACAAGCTCGCCCGCCTCCCGGCGGTTCCGGTTGAGCGCCTGCCGCGGCGCGACGCCAGCGGCCGCACCGTCTGGGTGACCCGCAGCCGGCCCAAGGTCGACCGCATTGCCTGTCCCTGGCTGATTCGCCGCTTCGTCGATCCCCAGGCGGTGTTCCTCTTCGTGGCGCCCTCCGAGGTTCTCGACGTCGCCGCGCGCTTCGGCGCCACGCCGTTCGATTTCGATCACAAGGACGTGCACTGGAGCCACCGCGGCGATCGCTGCACCTTCGATCTCATGATCGAGGAGTTGGGCCTCGCGACCGAGCCTCTGAAGCGGCTGGCCACGATCGTGCGCGGGGCTGACACAGCACGGCCGGTGCTCGCGCCCGAATCGGCCGGCCTGCTCGCCGCCTCCCTCGGCCTCTCACGCATGTATGCCGACGACCTGGCGCAGCTGGAGGCCGGCCTCGCGCTCTACGACGCCTTCTATCGCTGGTGCCGCGATGCCGTCGACGAGGGTCACGACTGGCCGCCGGCCGCGAGGAAGTCATGAGCGTGCCGCCGACCCATGGAGTTCCTTTCTCCGAGGCGGTGAAGGTCTGGCTCAGGGTCGCGGCCCTGTCGTTCGGCGGCCCGGCCGGCCAGATCGCGGTGATGCATCGCATCATCGTCGAAGAGAAGAAGTGGATCGGCGAGCAGCGTTTCCTGCAGGCGCTGAACTACTGCACCCTGTTGCCCGGCCCCGAGGCGCAGCAGCTCGCCACCTATATCGGCTGGCTGATGCATCGCACGGCGGGCGGACTGATGGCCGGCATCCTGTTCGTGCTGCCGGGCCTGTTCGCCATGATGGCGCTGTCCTGGGTCTACGTGCTGCTGGGCAAGGTCAGCCTGGTCCAGGGTCTCTTCTTCGGCCTCAAGGCCGCTGTGCTGGTGATCGTTGTAGAGGCGGTGCTGCGCGTCGGCGGGCGCGCGCTGCGCAACAACGCGATGCGCCTGCTGGCGGTCGCGTCCTTCATCGCGATCTTTTTCTACGGCGTGCCGTTTCCGCTGATCGTCGTCGCGGCCGGCCTGATCGGCTTCACCGCCACGAAGCTCGGCCGGATGGAATTCCAGGCCGGTGGCCACGGCGCCGGCGGCCGGCCCGGATTGGGCGATGTGCAGTCGCTGCTGGGCGAGGACACGCCGGCACATGCCAAGCCCAATCTGGTCTGGTCGCTGTCGATCGGCGCGATCTTTCTTGCGCTGTGGCTGGTGCCGGTGGCGCTGCTATGGGTTCTGCGCGGACCCGACGACGTCTTCACGCAGATCGCGGTTTTCTTCAGCAAGATGGCCGTGGTGACTTTTGGTGGCGCCTATGCCGTGCTCGCCTATGTCGCGCAGCAGGCGGTCGACAACTACGGCTGGGTGACGGCTGGCGAGATGCTGGACGGGCTGGGCCTCGCGGAGTCGACGCCCGGCCCGCTGATCATGGTGACGCAGTTCGTAGGCTTCCTCGGCGCGTGGCGCGATCAGGCGGGCATGCATCCGCTGCTTGCGGGGACGCTGGGCGGCCTGCTCACGACCTGGGTCACCTTCACGCCCTGTTTCCTCTGGATCTTCGTCGGCGCCCCCTATGTCGAGGCGTTGCGCTCGAACAAGGCTCTGTCGGGCGCGCTGGCCGCCATCACGGCCGCTATCGTGGGCGTGATCCTCAATCTTGGCGTCTGGTTCGGCCTCCAGGTGCTTTTCGGCGAGCTGCGGCCGGTCAGCCTGCTCGGCGCCACGGTCGACATGCCGGTGCTGGGCTCGGCCAATGTCGCCGCCGTGGCGCTGGCGGCCGCCTGTGCTGTTGCTGTATTCCGCTTCCGCTTCGGGATGATCCCCGTCCTGCTGGCCAGTTCGATGGCCGGCATCGTCTACGCGTTGATGCTATAGGAGACCCATGACCGACATGCTCCCCGACCGACTGTCCACCAATCCCAAGAGCCCGCATTATGACGAGGCGCTTCTCCAGCGCGGCATCGGCATCAAGTTCGATGGCCAGGAGAAGACCAACGTCGAGGAGTATTGCGTGAGCGAGGGCTGGATCCGTGTCGCCGTGGGCAAGACGGTCGATCGCAAGGGCAATCCGCTGACCATCAAGCTCAAGGGCGTCGTCGAACCCTTCTTCGAGACCAAATCCTAGAGCGCTGAATGGGACGGCCGCATGAAGCAGGCGACACGACGAAATCGCGCCGGGGCCGGCGCGATGTGCTTCGGGTGTTGACGGCCGCCGGCGGTTTCTTGTTCACGGCCGGACAGGCCATGGCGCAGACCGTGAAGGTCCGTCTCGGCACGGCCACGCAAGGCGGCGGCTTCCCTGTCTATGGCGCGGCCTTCGTCGAGGCCGTGCGCCGCTTCGATGCCGGGCTCGAGATCGAGGCGATCAACACCAGGGGCAGCACCGAGAACGTGCCCCTGCTCGAGGCCGGTACGCTCGATATCGCGCTGGTGCAGGGCGAGGTCGTACACGAGGCCCTGCAGGGTCTCGGCCGCACGCCGGCAGATCTGCGCGTGCTGACGGCCATGTACCCAACTGCCGGCATGTTCGTCGTGCGGTCCGATTCGCCCTATCGCACAATTGCCGACCTCAAGGGCAAGCCGGTCGCCTGGGGCGCCGGCGGCTCAGGGCTGGTGATCCTGGGCCGCTACGCCATGGACGGGCTTGGGCTCGACGCGGCCAGGGATTTCCAGCCGATCTACCTCGAACGCGCCGGCGATGGCCCGGCCATGGTGCTCGACGGCCGCGCCGCCGCACTGTGGGGAGGTGGTACCGGCTGGCCGGGCTTCATGACCATGGCGAACAGCAAGGAAGGGGCGCGCTTCATTGCGCCCGATGCCGCCGCGATCCAGCGCATCATGGCCAGGCACACCTTCCTGAAGCCGGTGACGCAGGCCGCGGGCAGCTTTCCCGGCCAGGCGGCCGCGATCCCGTCGGTCGGATCCTGGAGCTTCGTGCTGGCGCGGCCGGCCCTCGACGAGGCGGTGGCTTACCGCATCGCAAAGGCGCTTCACGCGGCGCAGCAGGCGGGCAATCCCCCGCCGCAACTGATCGAAACGACGGCCGCCAATACGGTCGCTGCCGTGCCCGGGCGCGAAAGGTTGCATCCAGGGGTCAGTCGTTTCTATCGCGAGATCGGCCTGCTCCCGTAACCAACGCCGTGGTGCCGCGTTGCCCCGGGGGACGACGAAGGAGCACGCGATGGACAAGGCAAAAGACAAGGACAAGATCGAGGGCGAAGGCAGCTACACCGCCACCGCCGATTACAACATGCGCACCGCCGGGTTCCTGAAGAAGGGGACGGTCGACGGCGCGGCGCGCGACGCCGCAGAGGCGCTGGACTCCGACGAGGCCCATGCCCTCGAGGAAGCCGAGGCCACGGGCAAGGCGGGAGATCCGAAGGGTCAGGGCACGGCGAAGACGAAGTAGGTCATCTACTCCGGCTTCAGAAGGCCCTTCTTGGCGAGGTCGCCGATCCCGGCGTCTTCGGCTTTCAAGAAGGCTGCAAAGGCCTCCGGCGTCGACGGTCGCACCGTCGCGCCGAGGTCGGTGAACTTCTGCTTGATCGAAGCATCGCCCAGAGCGGCGACCGCCGCGGCATTGAGCGTCGCGATGATCGGCGCAGGCGTGTCGTGTTTGACGAAAATCCCCAGCGTCGTGCCGCCGTCGAACGGCGTGCAGCCGGCCTCGGCCAATGTCGGCACGTTGGGCAGTTCAGGTGCGCGCTTTTCG
>JABMNB010000675.1 GCA_013205335.1 Rhodospirillales bacterium | reverse complement strand
GCCCTGCGCCTTGTCGAGCCGATCGAGCGCGCGCGTCGCAGCAGCCGAGCCATCGACCGCCTTCGAAGAATCGATGACGATCCGGATGATCTTGGTCTCTTCAGCCATGAATCACCGTTTGTCGCGAGACCGTGAGACCGCCGATTTGGACTCGGCAGCGATGCGGAGCGAGTTCACGCGAACGAACTCGTCGTCGATGCCGCGAAGCACGGCAACGAAGTCTTCTAGGCCATCGCCCTCGTAGCCCTGGCGGGCACCCTCGCCGCGGATCCTGTCGAGGGTTATGCAATCGGGAAGATCGACGGAGCCGACCATCCCGCCGCCGATCATGTTCCTGCGGCGATCACGATCGAGATCGAGAAATGCCGACCAGTAAGGATCGGCTTCGTCGAGAAGATCCGGCCGGGACAGCAGCCGCTCCTGCGCAAAGCCCGCGTTCGGCCCGCCGGATTCCGCCATAAGATGCCATGCCGCAACCAGGCCGGCGTTCTCGCTGTCCCAGCGGATCAGTTTCCCACGTGTTCGACGATGGCACCGACGCGGGCGCTGCGAAAATTCAAGGTGTCGTAAACGACCTCGTCGATCGCCGTATAGGCGTCGTCGGCCGCGAGAAGGAACGCGGTGCAAGCCTCGACGCTGTAGGGGACCTCGACACCCTTACTCTTTACGCCGCGCCAGTCCTTGACCAGGTGGCGTGCGTACAGAGGGGCGAGGTACTTCCGCAGATCCTCGTTGGTGGCGCGGGCGTTTCGGAGCCGCCGCAGTTCCTTTCCGATCGCCCCGCTAGCAGCGCGCCAGGCGGGGTTAGCGTCCGAGGCCGCGCGAACGACCAGCGTGATGTCGCCAGGCAGGCCCAGCTCGGTGCCCTCTGCCTCGATGTCGCGCTTCCTCTGCAGTTCCTCGATGTTATCGAACTCGTAATCCATTGATCTCTCCGGTCGGGTGTCAGGTGGGCCGCCGGCCACCGCGGCGGGCCCGTATCGCACCGCCGTCACCGGCGGCGCAGGCGGCTTGGCTAGGCCGCCGTGGCGAGTCCCTTGGCGACCCAGTCGTCGGCGGTGTGCCCCTCGGGAATCTCGAAAGCCTCGATCACCATGCCCTTGGCGTAGGTTGCTCTCCGCGCCGGCTTGTCGGTGCCGTCTGCGTTCTGCCCCTGCCCAACAAACAGGTGGAAGGTGGCCGCAATGATCAGTTTGTCGTCCATCGTCAAACTCCGTGATCGTTAGGTTGTGTTGCGGGTGATCTTGATGGCGGCCGCCTCACCGGTGTCATAGCGGGCCATGAAGTTCAGGGTGACCATGTGGTCGCCGGTCGCGCCGGGATCATCGACGTCCGGGTTCCACACGTCGCAGTAGGGCAGTAACAGCGTGTCCTTCTGGGCGTTGGTGTTTCCGATGAGCAGCGAGAGGTCCAGCCCGGCCTGACGGTTCATGAACGTCGAATAGTCCGTGGATGCGCTGAAGTAGAGTTGCACGCGCCCGCTGACATCAAACAAGCCTTGCCCGATGCCGAAGGGCGAGTTGGACCCCCACGAATGCTGAGGCCGCATGTTGTTCGCGATGGTCATGTCGAGGCTGACGACCTTCGCACCGGAGATGGAGAAGCAATCAGTGACCACGATGTCCGCTGGCGTCGAGGGATCGAGGCCCGGCGTCGGCGCCGCGTAGGTCGCACCCACAATCGCGGTTGTGGCGGCAGTCTCGGCCAGCGCCTGGATGCCGAAGGTGATCGTGCCCGGCTGGCCGGTGCGGAAAGAGATGGTTGTGGTATCAACCTTGCAGCCGGCGAGACGGCGGTATGGATCTGTGATGCCGCCTTCATAGCGCTCTTCAAGCGTGAAGAAAGTTTCCGCGCTTCCGTTCTTGAGGACATTAGTCTGCCAAGTGCCGCAAAGCGCGTTGCTCAGAAGGATGTCCGTGCCGGCATCGCGCGCCCACGGCAACTCGATGCTCTTGGGGAACGTGTAAAGACCGGACGTCATGTTCGCGGCCATGCGGTCGCTGCGGCGTTCCGGGGAACGGGTAGCAGGACGATCCGGCGAACCACTCACTCGAATGTCGCGAAGCAGTTTGAAGCCGGGCGTCGCCGGTGTCGTTCCCTGCGTCACCTCCGCGACGATCGCGGTCTGCTTGTTTGCGCTGTCCATCGCGGGACTCCTCTATTGCAACACAGAAAGCCGCCCTCAGGCGGCCGGTTTACACGCGGGCGACTAACCCACGTTGTAGATTTCGTAAGCGAGGGCCAGGCTCTCGACCCACATGCCGCCTTCGTCGAAGCCGCCGCCCATCGGAGCCACGGCGGTGATGCGGATCGTGCGTGCGCCGGCGGCGAAGCGGCGCATGCGGAAGGCTGTGCGGATCTGCGCCAGATAGGTTTCGGCCAGATCTCGAACCGTGGTTCCGGCCCGCAGTCGCGTCACGGCGCGAACCGTGACCTGCCCCCGCTCGCGATGGAGGTTCGCCGCCGGGGCGCCAAACGTGTACTGGGCCTCACTGCCGCCGGTGAACTCGATCTCGAAGTAGCCCGCCGATGAAGACCCACCTCCTGCGACCGGCGGGGCCGGCTGTTCGGCCATGTTCAGCGTGTCCTTGACTGTCCAGGGAATGGCCGGTGACGCCGCCGCGACGACGGCGGCCAGCTCGCTGCGGAAAGCATCGCGGAACGAATCGCCGGCCATGGGTGTCTCAGTTCGGCAAGCCGGTCGGCTTGATGAAAAAATGCAGCGCCGGATAGACGTGGTCGCGCAGGATCCGCTTGCGAGCCCCGCCGCCGCCCTGCCAGCCCTTCACCTTCACGCCGGTGGAGAGCTTCACGTACTTGAAGTCGAAGAACATCGATCGGCCGTAGCGCTGCACCAGCATCGGCAGCACGACGCGCTCGTAGACGCCGCGCGGTGCTTGGCGGCTCAAGCCGGCGACCGCGGCTGTCTTCGTCTTGGCAGCACCGCGGCCCTTTGATCGGGAGCGACGGCCCTCGATCTTTTTGGCATAGGGCTGTGGATTGACGATCTGGACCCGGTCGGTTTCCTTCACGGACTGCAGGGCGACCTTGACGTCACCTTCGATCTCGGCGCCGTTCAACAGCACGCTATGGGACTGCGCGTAGCGGCCCGACCGGACCGGCGAGCGCTTGCGCAGCATATCGAGTGCCCACAAGACAGCGTCGGCCATCTGCGGCCGGCGGATGAATTCGATCCTGCCGAATGGCTTTACCTGGTCGTAATGGCGCCGCGGCACGCCATCGGTGACGACCACGGGCTGGTTGTCGAAGCCCTTGCCGACCTCCTCACGAAGCGCGGCTTCAGCGGCGCGGATAGTGGCCTCTTTGACCCATTGGCCTATGGTCTTCCCGTCCGTGGGCTTGCCGATCTGCTGCACTGTGACCGGCATCAGCCGACGACCTCGAGTTCGTAGAGCGCGACCGTGTCGCCGTCGCCCAG
>JABMNB010000674.1 GCA_013205335.1 Rhodospirillales bacterium | reverse complement strand
GAGAAGACCCACCCGCAGGAGGCGCTTGCGACCCATGCCCGGAATGTCGAATTCCACATCGTCAGGGGCGGCAGCACGGGCAATAGAGAGGCTTGCCGGCTGATCGTCCGCATGGCCGGGCTGCGCGATGCGGTCGCCCAGGCCCAATATGTCGCTTCGCTCAAGGAACGCCACCGTCTCAAGCGCAATTTCATCAAGCTGCTGGGGTGAAGCCATGCGGCGGGCCGACGTAGAGGAACAGGACCAAAATCTTCTGCGTCAGCAACGCCAGTTCCGCATGGCCGCCGACGTGGTGACGGATGCCCTCAGGGCCTTCGCGGAAGTTCGGTCGGTGGCCGTCATCGGCTCTGTTGCCCAGAAACTGTGGAAGGAGGTGCCGCGCTTCTCGGAGTTCCGCCGCGAGCGCATCGAAGTCTGGCACGAATGCAAGGATCTCGACCTGGCGGTGTGGGTCGACTCCCAAGACGGCCTCGGCGCGATGCGCCGCGCCCTGGCGCAGTCTCTGAACGATGCCTTCCAGGCGGGCCTGGGGGTCAGCATAACCGCCCATCAGGTCGACGTGTTCCTGTTCGAGCCGGGCAGCGACCGCTACCTCGGCCGGCTTGCCACTATAATCAGTGCCCAAAGGGCAAGCGCGACTGTCTCGTTCCCAGCTGCGGCACGATTCCCTTCAACAAGATCGTCGACGGTTTCAGGCCATATGCCGATATCGTCGCGTCGGTGGCTGACACCACGCTCTATGTCCGAGGCAAGGGACGGCTACGCTCGGCCCTCGACCTGCCGTCGGTGGAGAACTGACCTCACCGCGCCAGCGCGTCGCGCGTCCAGCGCTCGATGGCGCCCGCGTCCATGGCGCCCGACTGGCGGGCGATCGGCTTGCCGTGATGGAACAGGATCATCGTCGGAATCCCCTGGATTCCGAACCGCTGCGCGAGTTCCTGCTCTTCGTCGGTGTTGATCTTGGCCAGCCGCACGGCGGGTTCCAGCCGGGCCGCCGCGCGCTCGAACTGTGGCGCCATGGCCTTGCAGGGCCCGCACCACGGCGCCCAGAAGTCGACCAGTACCGGGAGATCGCTCTTGGCGGCATGGGCTTCGAAGCTGCTTGCATCGAGGGCGACGGGATGGCCGTCGAACAGCGGTGAGCCGCACTGGCCGCACTTGCCTTTGTTACCCGCCGCCAGTCTCTCCCGCGGAAAGCGGTTCAGGGTGCTGCAGCGGGGACAGGCGAGGAGCAGGGCATCGGTCATGGCGTACCTCGAAGCATTTCAATCACGATGCGGCCGCATCGGTTGCGCGGCCTTGATGCGGATCAACGCCGCAAATTACCGGACCTTCCGGACGGAGGTCCCTGGGTCCTACGACCGGCCCACTGCCGGTGGCACTGTCTGGAACGGGCCGGCGAGGCGGCTGCGGTAGACGGCGACGCCTTCCATGATGCGCTGGACGTAGTTGCGCGTCTCGCGGAAGGGGATCATCTCGATCCAGTCGACCATGTCGATCTTGGCGGTGCGCGGGTCGCCTCCCGCCTCGAGCCAGCGTGCGACGCGGTTGGGGCCGGCATTGTAGGCCGCCAGCGCCAGCTCGTAGGAGCCGCCAAAGCGCTGCAGCATCTCGGCGAGATACTGGCTGCCGAGCTGGACGTTATAGCTGGGGTCGCGCGTCAGCTTGTCCTGAATGAACGGCACTTTCGCGCGGCCGGCGACGTCGCGGGCCGTTCCGGGCAGGAGCTGCATCAGTCCGAGCGCACCCGACGTGGAGACGGCGCCGGCATTGAACGAACTCTCCTGCTTGGTGAGCGCCAGGGCCAGAGCTCGCTCGATCGAGCCCGTCGCCCCAAGATCGACGATGGGGAAGGCCGCGTCGAACAGGATCACGCCATTCTCGGCGCCACGGCGAGCGACGGTGAGACCGACGTCGGGGCGCCGGAGGTCCAGGGCGAGCTGGGCCAGCAGCGCCACTTCGCCCGGCGACGTGGTGGAGCGCGCCAAGCGCAACAGGAACGGGCGGGCGCGGTCATAGTCGCCGGCCTGTCCGAGATAGCGCGCCATCGTCGCGAGTTCGCGGCCGGCCAGCGCCTGCTTTTCGGCTGCTGTGGGCACGGGATCGACCGGCAACTTCGGGCTCACGCCCTGAAGCTTCCTGGCCGCAAGCTGGCCGTAGAAGGTCTGGCCGTAGCCGGCCGCCCGCGCATACCAGTCGTTGGCGTCCTTGCTCTGCTTGGCTTCCTCATAGGTACGGGCAAGCCAGTAGGCGCCGCGGCTCTTCGAGATGTCGGTCGAGACGCCGTCGTACAGCGTGGAGAAATGCTTCAGCGCAACGGCCGGCTTCTTGAGTTGGCGCAGCGCGATCCAGCCCGCGAGGAATTCCGCCTCGGCGAAGGAAACGCCCTTGGTGAGCCCGTGGCCGGTTGCGACGGCATAGGCGTCGGCGGGACGATTGGCGTCCAGCAGACCGCGCACCACCAGGTTGCGCTCGTTCCACCAGGCATCGGTCTGATTGGGGATCGGCCCGGCGAGCGCGGCCTTGGCTTCATCGAGCGTTCCCGTGCGGCGCACCCACTGCATGCGCTCGAAGCGGAGCGGGGGCTCGGCGAGGCGCGCCGGCGGGATCGCGCGCAGAAGCGTGGCGGCATCGGCGGCGCGGGTCGCCATGGCGAGACGGGCATCGGCGACGGACTGATAGTCCGGCGGCAGCTTCGGCACGAGCTCGCGCGCCACCTGGTGACGGCCTTCGCGCAGGATTCGGTCGAAGCGTGCGACCTGGTCGGGGCCGGTCAGGAACTGGGCGTAGCGATTGAGGAAATCGTTTTCGTCGGAATTGCGCAGCGTGGCGTTCTGCCAGGTGTCGCGGGCGAACCGGGCGACGTCGGAGGGGCTCGCCGTGCTGGCCGCCTCGAGGCGCCGCATGTGGCCGGTGCTGGTGAGGGGCGGGAAGGCCGTGAAGTAGCGAACGACCTCCGTGGCGGCCGTTTCGGGCCCGATCCGCTCCTCGGCCTGGCGGCGCAGCACCTCGGGCTCGGGCCAGTCGGGCTGCTCGCGCAGGAAGCGCCAGGTCGCGGCGAAGGTCGCATCGGTCCGGGGCGCGGCGCGCAGGATGCTCCAGGCGACGTAACGCTCGAGCAGCGTGTTGCGGAAGTTTGCGACCGCGGCCTGCGCATCGGCCCAGCGGTTGTCGTCGATCGCCTTGAGGGCCGCGGCGAAAGCGGCGGTCTCGGCGGCATTGAGCGGATTGGCGGAGACGGCGGGCTGCGGGGCGGCTGGCGCCGCGACGGGCGGCGCGGCGGGGCCTCCGCGCACGGTCGGTGCAGAGGAAGGCGCCGCGGACGGCGCCCCCGACGGCGCCATGGAGACCGGGGGTGCCGGCTTTTCGACGTCACCCGGCAGCCGCCGCACGCCGGTCGTCGGGGGCGCCGGTTGGGCCAGGGCTGGGGCGGCTGCGAGGAGGGCTGCCAGCAGGATGAAGGACGACTTGTACTTTTTCACGCCGGGAATCGTAGGCAGGGAGTTGCGGCATCACAATGGCAAGTTGCTCACCTTGCAGGGCCAAACCCCGGAGCCTAGAGTGAATTGTTAAGAAAAAACTGGAGGATGCCATGTTCACCGGATCGCTCGTTGCGCTGATTACCCCGTTCAAGAACGGATCGGTGGACGAGAAGGGATTCGAGAAGTTCGTGGCCTGGCAGATCAAGGAAGGCACCGACGGGCTCGTCCCGTGCGGCACCACCGGTGAGTCGCCGACCCTCTCGATGGAAGAGCACAAGCGCGTCATCGACATCTGCATCAGCGCGGCCAGGGGCTCGGGCGTGCCGGTGATCGCCGGCACCGGCTCGAATTCGACCGCCGAGGCCATCGAGCTCACCCAGCACGCCAAGAAGGCGGGCGCCGACGCCGCGATGCTGGTCGTGCCTTACTACAACAAGCCGACCCAGGAAGGCCTGTTCCAGCATTTCAAGGCGGTGGCCGAGGCCGTCGACATCCCGATCCTGCTCTACAACGTGCCGCCGCGGACCGGCGGCGACATGCAGGTCGAGACGGTGGTCCGGCTATCGCAGGTCAAGAACATCGTCGGCATCAAGGACGCGAGCTACGATATGGCGCGCCCGACGCTGACCCGCCTGCAGGCGAAGAAGGGCTTCATTCAGCTCTCGGGCGAGGATGCGAGCGCCCTGGGCTTCCTGGCGCAGGGCGGCGACGGCTGCATCTCGGTGACGGCCAATGTGGCGCCGCGCCTGTGCGGCGACATGCACGATGCGTGGAAGAAGCGCGACCTCGACAAGGCATTCGAGCTGCAGGACCGGCTGATGCCGCTGCACAAGGCGATGTTCTGCGAGACCAGCCCCGGCCCGGTGAAGTTCGCCGCCGAGCTGATCGGCCAGTGCAGCGCCGAGATGCGCCTGCCGATGGTGCCGATCGCCGAGAGCAGCAAGAAGGCCGTGCGCGAGGCCATGGTCCACGCCGGCCTTATCAACTAGAAACCGAGTTCCTCAACTCACGAGAGTCCTGTGGCCAAGAAACCGGAACTGGACCGCACCATTGTGGCCCAGAACCGCAAGGCGCGGCACAACTACTTCATCGAGGACACCTTCGAGGCCGGCCTTGCGCTGACCGGCACCGAAGTGAAGTCGCTGCGCGGCGGACGCAGCACGATCGCCGAAGCCTATGTCGCGGAAGAGGGCGGCGAGGCCTGGCTGGTCAACGCCAACATCCCGATCTACGCCTCGGGCAACCGCAACAACCATGAGCCGCGCCGGGCGCGCAAGCTGCTGCTGCATCGCGCCCAGATCAACAAGCTGATCGGCGCCATCCAGCGCGAAGGCCGTACCGTCGTGCCGCTGCTCGTCTATTTCAACCCGCGTGGCCGCGCCAAGATCGAGATCGCACTGGCCACCGGCAAGCAGGCGCATGACAAGCGTCAGTCCCTCAAGGATCGCGACTGGCAGCGCCAGCGCGCCCGGATGATGTCGACCCGCCGCTGAGGCGCCGGTCGTTCAGCCAAAGGAGTACGCGATGAGCACCGTCCTGATTACTGGCGCCGCGCGCGGCCTGGGCCTCGACTTCGTGAAGCAGTACGCCGCCAAGGGCTGGAAGATCCACGCCTGCGCCCGCGCGCCCGAGGCGTTGAAGCAGGTGAAGGGCGACATCCATCCCCACACGCTCGAGGTCACCGACTACGCGGCGGTGAAGGCGCTGGCCGGGGAACTGAAGGGCGAGGCGATCGACGTATTGATCTGCAACGCCGGCATTTCGGGCAAGGAGGCCACGGTGCTGGGGGCGATCGATCCCGTGGTGTGGCGCGAGACGTTCGAGGTGAACACGCTGGCACCGCTGATGATGGCCGAGGCTTTCGCCGATCATGTTGCCGCCTCGAAGGACCGCAAGCTGGTGGCGATTTCGAGTCGGCTTGGCAGCATTACATTCGCCAACAACGGCCGCTATTCCTACCGCGCCAGCAAGGCGGCGCTGAACATGGAGTGGAAGGGCCTGTCGGTCGATCTCGCATCCAGGGGCCTGATCTGCGTCGTGCTCCATCCTGGCTGGGTGCAGACCGACATGGGCGGCGCCACGGCCACGCTTACCATCGAGCAGAGCGTGCCCGCCATGGTGAAGGTGATCGACGGGCTGAAGCCCGCCGACAATGGCCGCTTCCTGAACTACGACGGCACCGAGCTGCCCTGGTAACCATGCTGCTCAACGAGGAACAGACGCTCATCCGCGATACCGCTCGCGCCTTCGCGCAGGAGCAGGTGCTGCCGCACGTGCGCGCCTGGGAAGCCGCCGGTGAAATCCCGCGAGCGCTGCTGGCCGAGATGGGGCGCCTTGGGTTCATGGGCATGACGGTACCTGTCGAGTGGGGCGGCGCCGGTGCCGACATGGTGTCCTACGTCCTGGCACTGGAGGAGATCGCGGCCGCCGATGGCGGCCTGTCGACGGTGATGAGCGTCAACAATTCACCCGACTGCGCGGCGCTGCTGGCCTACGGCTCTCCCGAGCAGAAGGAGAAGTGGCTGAAGCCGCTCGCCCGTGGCGAGGTGCTGGGGGCATTCTGCCTTACCGAGCCGCACGCGGGCTCCGACGCCTCGAACCTCAAGACACGGGCCGAGAAGCGCGGCAACGGCTGGGTGCTGAACGGTGTGAAGCAGTTCATCACCTCGGGTCGCAGCGCCGACATAGCGCTGGTCTTCGCGGTCACCGATCCGTCGTCGCCCAAGCGCGGCATCTCCTGCTTCATCGTGTCGACCGATACGCCGGGCTATCGCGTCGCCTCGGTCGAGAAGAAGCTCGGCCAAAAATCGTCCGACACCTGCCAGATCGCCTTCGAGGACTGCACCGTCGGCGCCGACGCGATGCTGGGCGGGGAGGGCGAGGGCTATCGCGTGGCGCTGGCCAATCTGTCGGTCGGACGCATCGGCATCGCAGCGCAGTCGGTGGGCATGGCGCGGGCCGCCTTTGCGGCGGCACGCAGTTACGCCCAGGAGCGCGAGGCCGTCGGCACGAAGATCGTGAACCACCAGGCCG
>JABMNB010000673.1 GCA_013205335.1 Rhodospirillales bacterium | reverse complement strand
TTCGGGTGGGCGTGCGTGGGATGATAGCTGCCGGGTGGATTCACGTTGGCCCAGCAACCCGTGATCATCATCGGAAAGCGCTCGAGCTGAAGATATTCGGAGACGCTCTGCGAGGAGATCTCGATCAGCTTGGCCAGTTCGACGAAGGCCGGTCGCGTATGCAGATCGTGCGGCGTCTGCCAGTTTCTGCCGATCGGCAACTTGGGGCGCGGCGAAATGATGGCCTCGACCTCGGCCCTGAGCTTGGCATTGAAAGGCGCGGCATCGGCCGGGGCAATGTCGAGAATCCACAGCGGCGTGGGAAACAGCTCCTGGACCTGCTGCTTGATCTTCATGTCCGCACCCTCTCACAGTCTCTTCATGTTTAATGCCTTTGTTGTTTTCACACAACGAATCGCCCGCACAGTCGGGCGATCGATGGAGACGTGCGGGAGCAGCACATGAGGGAAGCCTACGCCGCCTGGCTGACGGACATCAGCCAGCTGTCCGCGTTGGACTCTCTACATAACCTCTTATATAGTTAGTGTTGTTAAAGGGAGGTTGCCATGACGGCGGAGCTGCGCGCGTTGAACGCCAGGTTCATCCATAATTTCATCACCAACGACGTGGCCGGGCACGATGCGATCCTGCACGAGGACTTCATCTGCATCTCGCCGGCCGGCGTCCGCGTCAGCCGCGCCGATTATCTCGCGGACTGGGCGAGCGGGTTCGACGCCGGCCGCATCCCCTACTTCGACTATCGCGACGAGAAGATCGACGTGTTCGGCGACACCGCCCTGTTGCGCTCGACCAACAGGAGCGTGCGCCTGAAGGACGGCGTCGAGACCGTCGGCATGACGATGTACACCGACGTCTATGTCCGCCAGGACGGTGCGTGGAAGTGCATCCAGGCGCAGATCACGCCGGTTCACCCCGCCCATTTCCCGCCCGACGAAACGATCGTCAAGAAATACGTGAAGGGCGTGGCGCAGGCATAGGCCCCCGGCCCCCTGCCTGCTAAGCAGGATCCCTGAATCATCAAGCCGTTCCAGGGAGATCCGCCATGAAGGCAGCCGTCGTTACCGAGAAGGGCGTCCAGTACACCGACGCCCCCAAGCCCGCGCCCAAGGCCAACGAGATCCTGATCAAGGTGAAGGCCGCGTCGCTCAACCGCGCCGACCTCGCGGTGGCCTCGGGCCATTCGCACGGCCGCATCGGCGGCGCCGGCACCATCGTGGGCCTGGAATGCGCCGGCGAGGTCGAGGCGGTCGGCGCCGACGTGAAGGACTTCAAGCCGGGCGACCGCGTCATGAGCTCCGCCGTTGGCGGCTTCGCCGAATATGCCGTCACCGATGCCGGCCGCGCCCACAAGATTCCCGCCAACAACATGAGCTACGAGCAGGCCGCCTGCATGCCCGTGGCCGTGCAGACCATGCACAACGCGCTGGTCGGCGCCGGCCGTCTCAAGAAGGGCGAGACCGTGCTGATCCAGGGCGCCAGCTCGGGCGTCGGCCTGCTCGGCATGCAGATCGCCAAGATCATGGGCGCCTCGGTCGTGCTCGGCAGCTCGACCAACGACGCTCGCCGCGCGCGGCTCGGCGAATTCGGCTGCGACGTCGCGATCGACACACGCGACCCGAAATGGCCGGACAAGGTCAAGGAAGCGACCGGCGGCAAGGGCGTCGACCTGATCGTCGACCAGGTCTCGGGCGGCGTCATGAACCAGAACATGGAGGCCGCGGCCATCCTCGGCCGCATCGTCAACGTCGGCCGGCTGGGCGGCATGAAGGGCGAGTTCAACTTCGACCTGCATGCGCTGAAGCGCATCGACTATATCGGCGTCACCTTCCGCACCCGTAGTCCCGAGGAAGTCCGCGACATCGTGCAGGCCGCCCGCAAGGACCTCTGGACGGCCATCGAGGAGGGCAAGCTCAGCCTGCCGATCGACAAGACCTTCCCCCTGTCCGAGGCCGCCGCCGCGCTTGCGCACATGAAGGCCAATGCCCATTTTGGCAAGATCGTATTGGTGGTCTGAGAGGTACCTCATGAAAGCCGCATACATCGAAAAATTCGGCGGACCCGAGGTTCTGATAGTCGGTGACCTCCCCGATCCCGTCGCCGGCCCGGGCCAGATCGTCGTCGAGACGGTGGCAGCCAGCATCAATGGCGCCGACGCGAAAGTCTGCGCCGGTGAATATCCCGGTCAGCCCCGCTTTCCCTTGAGCCTGGGACGCGACTTCTCCGGCGTTGTCGCGACGCTTGGCGATGGCGTGTCGGACTTGCGTGTCGGCGACGCGGTGTTCGGTGTCCTGGAAACCGGTCGCGACGGCACCTATGTCGAGAAGCTGGCAATCGGCGCGGCCATCGTTGCGAGGAAGCCAGCAACGCTCACGCATGTCGAAGCCGCGGCCTTGGCGCTTATTGGCCTTACGGCTTTGTGCACCATCGAAAACGCCCTGAAGCTGCAGAAGGGCGAAACGATCCTGATCCAAGGCGGTGCCGGCGGCGTGGCGAGCTTCGCCATTCAGCTCGCCAAGCATCTCGGCGCCCATGTCATCACCACGGCAAGCGCTGCCAACGCGCCATATCTGCGTGAGATCGGCGCCGATCAGGTCATCGATTACAATTCGACCGACTTCACCAAGGCGGTAAGCGATTGCGATGCAGTGTTCGATACCGTGGGCGGCGACGTCGCGATGCGATCGTTTTCGGTTCTGAAGCCTGGTGGACGCGCGGCCTTCATCGCCTCGGGTGCCCAGGCACCCAGGCCCGACCGCGGCGATGTCACCGCCCTGCGGCCCGCCGTTCCCCGCACCCGCGCGCACCTCGAACGCATCGTGGAGCTTCATCGCATCGGCGCCGTTCGCGTACCTCCAATCACTGAATATAGCCTGGCCCAGGCGGCGGATGCGCTGCGGGTCAGTGCCCGCCGTCACCTCAAGGGCAAGCTGGTGCTCAAACTGCGGTGAGCGTCGCTTGCACGCAGGAAGGCCAATGCCCATTTTGAAGAGATTGTCCGTGCCGTCCGAGGCCTCGATGTCGTCCTGAGCATAGCGAAGGATCTCGCGCCTGCCACAAAGCTGGTGTCTTTGGCTGGCGTGAGATCCTTCGCTTCGCTCAGGATGACAAGACGAAGCTCAGGATTGACGAGGAAGTCAGAAGGATGCCCGCATGAGCAAGTCGATCAACCATCTCGCCACCGCCGACGGCCTGTTCTTCGGCAAGGGCGCGCTCGACCAGCGCAAGACCACGAAAATGGTCGACGACGCGCTGGCCGGCACCGACGACGGCGAGCTGTTCCTCGAATATGTCCAGAGCGAGAGCCTGTCGTTCGACGACGGCAAGCTGAAGAGCGCGTCCTACGACACGTCGCAGGGCTTCGGCCTGCGCTCGGTGGCCGGCGACGTCACGGGCTTCGCCCATGCCTCGGCGCTCGACGAGCAGGCGCTGAAGCGCGCGACCGAGACGGTGAAGACCGTGCGCTCGGGCCGCGGCGGCACCTCCGACGAATCGCCCCTTGGAGATCCTCGGGGCACCAACCGCCTGCTCTATGCCGACGACAATCCGATCGACGGTGTGCCCTTCGCCCGGAAGGTCGCGCTGATGGAGGAGATCGACGCCTATGTGCGCGCCAAGGAACCCAAGGCGCGCCAGGTCTCGGTCTCGCTGTCGGGCTCCTGGCAGGTCGTGGAGATCGTGCGGGCCGGCGGCTGGCGCGCCGCCGACGTGCGGCCGCTGGTGCGGCTGAACGTCAGCGTGGTCTGCGCCGACGGCATGCGCATGGAGACCGGCAGCACCGGCAGCGGCCGCCGCGCCGCCTATGGCGACATCTTCCTGCCGTCCTACTGGCAGAAGGAAGCCGACGAGGCGATCCGCCAGTCGCTGGTCAACCTCGACTCGGTCGACGCACCGGCCGGCGAGATGCCGGTCGTGCTGGGTTCCGGCTGGTCCGGCGTGCTGTGGCACGAGGCCGTCGGACACGGGCTGGAAGGCGACTTCCACCGCAAGAAGACCTCCATGTTCACCCACCTGATGGGCGAGATGGTCGCCTCGCCCGGCGTCACCGTGGTCGACGACGGCACGCTGAACGACCGCCGCGGCTCGCTCACCATCGACGACGAAGGCACGCCGACGCAGCGCAACGTCCTGATCGAGGACGGTCGCCTGGTCGGGCTGATGCAGGACCGCATGAACGCCCGCCTGATGGGCGTCAAGCCGACCGGCAACGGCCGCCGCCAGGGCCACGCCTATGCGCCGATGCCGCGCATGACCAACACCTTCATGCTGGGCGGCGACAAGGATCCAAGAGAGATCCTCGCCTCCGTCAAGAAGGGCCTGTACTGCGCCAACTTCGGCGGCGGCCAGGTCGACATCGTGTCGGGCAAGTTCGTGTTCAGCGTGACCGAGGGCTACCTGATCGAGGACGGCAAGATCGGCCGCCCGGTCAAGGGTGCGACCCTGATCGGCGCCGGCTCCGAGGCGCTGACCCGCGTCGGCATGATCGGCAACGACATGTCGCTCGACCCCGGCATCGGCACCTGCGGCAAGGACGGCCAGGGCGTCCCGGTCGGCGTCGGCCAGCCGACCCTCCGCATCGACGCCCTCACGGTGGGCGGTACCGCGACGTGATTTAGACTCAGCGATAACCACTCCGTCCCCAAGGCGCGCGCCGGTGACGGACGAGGGTCTGCCCAGACTTTGTAAAGTGTAGTTTACACACGGTCGAACGTGAACTATACTTCACATGTGTTCGAGGTCCGCCAAACTCCGCTGTTTGCCGACTGGATACGGTCGCTGAAGGACAAGAAGGCGGTCAAGGCAATCGCGAGCCGCATCCTGCGTGTCCAGTCAGGTCTGTTCGGGGACGTTCGCCCCGTCGGGGATGGTGTCTCGGAGCTTCGCATCCATCTCAATCCCGGCTATCGCGTGTACTTCGTTCAACAGGGAAACGTCCTCGTCATTGTCCTGTGGGGCGGCGTGAAGAGGACGCAACTGGCGGATATTGAAGAAGCGAAGAGACTGGCGAGTACCGTCCGACCATGACTCTGCAACGGGATATTTGACCAATGGCAACTGTCACCAGGACCATTCCGTTCGATGCGGCCGAATTCTTCTCAGATCCGGCGGACCAGGCGGAGCTCCTCAATGAGGCACTGGCCAGCGGCAACGCTGCCTTCGTCGCAAATGTGCTCGGCACCATTGCGCGGGCTCGCGGCATGGCCAAAGTAGCGCAGGAAGTCGGCGTAACGCGCGAGGGTCTCTACAGGGCGCTGAGCGACAAAGGCGACCCCAAGCTTACGACGTTCCTGGGCGTGCTCTCGGCACTCCAGCTCGAGTTGGCGGCGAAGCCCGGAAAAAGCCGGAAGCTGGCATCCGCCAAGACAAAGGCGCGCCCTCGTCGCAAGGCAGCATGACGCGCCAGCGGGAAGGTCGAAGGCGCGGCGAAAGTTGCCGTCAAGGCAGGAGTTGAAAAGCTTCTTCGGATCGAGAGCGCGGCGCCGCTGACCTCCCTGTTCCCTCCCGCGCGGGTCAGGACCGGTAGAGGTTCTTCGATTCCGCGAGGCTGACGGCGATCGATTCGATGGCGTCGAGGGTTGGTGTGTCGACGCCGGCGCTGCGCGCAAAGGCGACAGGCGCGCGTACGATCGCCTCGACCTCCATCGGCCGGCCGCCCTCGTAATCCTGCAGGATCGACGGGCGATGGTCGGGATAGACGCGGGTGGGCCCGTAGCGGACCTCGGGCGAATCGTCGAGCACGACGCCGTGCGCGGCGGCGACGGCCAGTGCCTCGGCATGGGCGCGGCGCGCGAGGCGATTGACCATCGCTGTCGCCTGGATGGTCGTGGGCTGGCGCAGGATGAGACAGAGCGTCGAACCGGTGAGGTTAGCCATCAGCTTGTGCCAGATGTCGTAGCGGATGTCGGTGGTCGAGGGCGAGGCGATGCCCGCCGCGAGCAGGGTCTCGCGCAGCCTGGTGATGCGCGGCGTCTGCTGGTCGTCGGGCTCGCCGACCCACAGCACGTTGCGCTCGGGCGAGATGTTGCGCACCACGCCGGGCTCGATGACGTGATTGGACGAGGTGATGACGCCGCCCAGCGTGCGGTCGAAGCCCACCACCTTGTGCAGCATGCCGCCGGGATCGAGCCGCGACAGGTCGGGCGCCTTGGGTTGGCCCTTGCCCAGCCCGTGGCCGTACCACCAGGGAATGCCGTTCTGCGCGAACACGACCGGCGTGCCGGGCCCCAGTAACGGCGCCACCGTGTCGGCGATCGCCGACAGGCTGCAGGCCTTCAGTGTCGAGATCACCACATCCTGTGGGCCGAGATCGGCCGGCCTGTCGCTGGCCGCGACCTTGGCGACGATTTTCTTATCGCCCGTCAGCAGCGTGAGGCCGTTGGCGCGGATCGCCTCGAGATGGGGACCGCGCGCCACGACCGAGACCTCGTTGCCGGCGGCCGCGAGGCGCGTCGCATAGTTGCCGCCAATGGCGCCGGCGCCGAAAACACAGATACGCATGGCTATTGTCGGGTCTCCGCGAACCTGAGGGAGCCCAGGAAGCGGCTTGCCGCCGCTTTCGCCTCGTCGTCGTTCTTGGCCGTGACCAGCAGGCGATAGAGCCGGTCCTTGACGATGTAGGTGCGCATCATCACGAGCGCGCCCTGCTGGTCGCCGATGTCGAGCGCGTAGCCGTCCCAGCCCTGCAGGGTCACCGCCTCGTCGAGCACGTACTTGAACTTGGCGCGCGGGAAAGCCTTCTCGGCCTCGCCGCGCCCCAGCTCGCGCGCCATTTCCTTGCTGTCCTTGGACGAGAACCAGCCGGGGTCGTAGTCGACATAGTCGAAGTCGAACATCTCGTCGGCGCGCTTGGAGGCCCAGGCGACGCGTTCGCCGGCATGACCCTTTTCCTTTTCGGCCGCGGAGGTCTTGTTGACCGGCGCCGGCATCTCCAGCCGGAAGCGCAGGTCGGGTCCCACCACGGTCTGCCACTCGGCCGGCTGGGCATATGCGACCGTCGGCACCGCCGAGAGGGCCGGAGCCGTGAAAACGAACGAACGACGGGTCATGCCAAAACTCTTGAACAAACTCATACGGGGGGCACCAATTCTTCGCGGCCCGACCAGTCCCAGGCGAGACCGGTGCGCGAGACGCCGAGCAGGAGCCCGTGCAGTTCCTTGGGGTGTATCCAGCCGCCGTCGGGATCGGTCACGGGGTCGGAGCCGCGCGGCGTGTAGCGGGCGTTGGCGTCGAGCAGGCGCTGGCGCACATTCGGCCAGTCGTGGACCTCGACGTAGCACATGTAGAGCGAGTCGCCGTGCTTGTGGGCGAAGCGGCCCATTGCCTGGACCTTGTCGGTGACCTGGCTGAGCTCGATGCGGTCGAGCCGATTGGGCGGATCGAACAGAGTGAGCGTGCCGATATAGCCGAAGCGCTCGCTGCCGATCTCGCTGAAGCGCGACGGCTCGAGGCCGAATAGGCCGGCATAGACCGCCGCGACGCGGCGCCAGTCGCTCACCAGCGTGTTGGTCGTTTCGTAGAGGAACGACACCGGACCAACGCGCGGCCGGTAGGTGCTCTCGGATATCACCATCGGCAGGCCGAAAGTCGCCTCGGGGGAGAGGTAGAGCTGCTCGTTGTCGCGGTCGTAGGGAATGCCGAGTCCTTCCCAGCGCTTCACCATGCCGTCGAGGTCGGCGGTGCAGTAGCCCGCCGTCATTAGCCCCTCGCCGCGCCGGCTCAGGAAATCCTGGGTGAGCCCCGCGCCATCAGCCTCGCAAAGTTCGAACTCGCTCTCGCCGACCGCGAGGATGGTGCGCTTCGCAGACAGGTGGCGGCTATGGTCGTGCCGCGACACCTGGCTGCCGAGCAACTGGCCGAAGCGCAGCGCCGCCTTGGCGGCGTCGTGCACGGCGATCTGGACGCGGTCGCAACGATCGAGCATGGCCCGACCTTACCTCAGTAGGCGTAGTCGCGGAACAGCGCCGCGAACGAACCTTTCCACTCGCCGTGCCACCGGGCGAGGAGTTCGTCGGCCGGCGCCTGCCCGCTGGCGACGGCGCGGTCGAGCGGGGCCAGATACATGGTCTCATCGGCCCCGTTGGCGTCGAGCTGCTTGCGGGCGCGCAGGCCGGCATGCGCGATCTCGACGACGTCGCGCGCCAGCTCCGACAGGATGCGACCGCGGAACATCGTGGCGAGTCCCGTCTTCGGCGTCTCGGCGCGCAGGTAATCGTGATCGGCGGTGCTCCAGTCCTTCACCAGGTCCCATGCCGCGTCGAGCGCGCCCTGGTCGTAGAGCAAGCCGACCCACAGCGCCGGCAGGGCGTTCAGCGCACCCAGCGGGCCGGAGTCGGCGCCGCGCATTTCGAGGTAACGCTTCAGCCTCACCTCGGGGAAAGCCGTCGTTATGTGATCGGCCCAGTCGTTGATCGAGGGCAGCTTGCCCGGCCGCGCCGGCAGCTTGCCGTTCAGGAAGTCACGAAAGCTCTGGCCGGAAGCGTCGATATACTTGCCGTCGCGATAGACGAAGTACATCGGCACATCGAGCATGTAGTCGACGTAGCGCTCGAAGCCGAAGCCGTTCTCGAACACGAAGGGCAGCAT
>JABMNB010000672.1 GCA_013205335.1 Rhodospirillales bacterium | reverse complement strand
GCGCGAGATAGAGCGTGCCCGGGTGCGGGTTGGGCACCGTCTCGAGGAGGGCCTCGGCGGGCGAGGCGGGGAGGGGCGTTTCGTGCCCCAGCTGACGGAGTTTTGCGTATTTAGCCATGCCGCCATCATATGCTAAGCGGGCCGCCATGACTCACAGGGTTGCCATCGTCGGGGCCGGGCCGTCCGGCTTCTATGCCGCGGACGGGCTGCTGCGCGGCCGGCCGGACCTGCGCATCGACATCATCGAGCGCCTGCCGACCCCGTACGGCCTGGTGCGGGCGGGTGTCGCCCCCGATCACCAGGGGACCAAGGCAGTGGTCCGCCAGTTCGACCGGCTGCTCGCCCAGCCCGACCTGCGCTTCGCGGGCAACATCGAGATCGGGCGCGACCTGTCCTGGGACGAGGTCATCCAGTCCTACGACGCGGTGGTCGTCGCCACCGGCATGGTGGTCGACCGCAGGCTCGGCATTCCCGGCGAGGATCTGCCGCATGTCTGGGGTTCGTGGCGCTTCGTCGCCTGGCTGAACGGCCATCCCGATTTCCGCGGCGGCCCCGATCTCTCGGCCGTGAAATCCGTCGCGGTGATCGGCAACGGCAACGTCGCGCTCGACGTCGCGCGGCTGCTGGCCAAGGCGCCTGAGGAAATGACCAAGTCCGACATCGTGCCCGAGGCCGGCGCGGCGATCGCGGCGGCGCCCCTCACCGACATCCATGTGATCGGCCGCCGCGGCGCCGGGGAGGCCTCCTTCACCACCAACGAGCTGGCCGAGATGGGCCGGCTGGCGCGCGCCGTCGCGGTCGCCGATGCGAGCGTGCTGGAGGCGGTGGCGCCGGCCGCCGACCCGACGCCGGAGCGGCTGCGCAAGGCCAAGAACATCGAGACGCTGAAGGGCTTTGCCGCGCGCAAGGCCGGCGAGAAGCCGGTGACGGTGCATTTCCGCTTCCATGCCGTGCCGACGGCAATGCGCCCCGGCACGCTCGAACTCTCGACGGGAACGATTGCCGCCGACCTGGTCGTCACCTGCATCGGCTATACCGGCGAGCCCTTCCCGAAGGCCGAAAGCGTCTTCCCGGTCGGCTGGGCGCGCCGCGGCCCCAGCGGCACCATCCCGACCAATCGTGCCGACAGCCATGCCGTTGCCAGGGAAGTCATCGACTTCCTCGAGGACCGCGACCCCAAGAGCGGCCCCGACATCCTGCCGCGCTGCGTCGACGCCGAGGGCTGGCGCCGCATCGACAAGGCCGAGGTCGCGGCCGGCGCCGCGCAAGGGCGGCCGCGGGTGAAGCTCGTCGACTGGCAGGCGCTTCTGGATATTGCGCAGGGCGACTGATCGTTCTTTCTGGGAAATCGAGCGTCTCGCGGCTCGCGCTAACGCGGCGAGGGCCTTATTCTCGCGTCCGCCGGGGACGGGAAGAAGTTGAGGAGTTTTCATGCTGAAATTCGGTCGTCGTTTCATCTGCGCGCTTGCCGCGGCTGCGGTGGTTCCATTTGCCGCCCCCGCCTTCGCGCAACAGCCTGCGCTCAAGCTCGCGCTTCATTCCGACCTCAAGATCATCGATCCGGTCTGGACCACGGCGCTGATCACCCAGCACCACGGCTATCTCATCTACGACACGCTGTTTGCCCTCGACGACAAGCTGCAGCTCAAGCCGCAGATGGTGGAGAAGTGGGACACCTCGGCCGACAAGCTCACCTGGACGTTCACCCTGCGCGACTGGCTCGCCTGGCACGACGGCAAGCCGGTGACGGCGGCGGATTGCGTGGCCTCGCTCAAGCGCTGGGGCGCCAAGGACGCGATGGGCCAGAAGCTGATGTCCTACGTGACGGAGCTGTCGGCGCCCGACGACAAGACGATCAGGATGGTGCTGAAGGAGCCGTACGGGCTGGTGCTCAACACGCTGGGCAAGCCCGGCTCCAACGTGCCGTTCATGATGCCCAAGCGCGTCGCCGACACCGATCCCAACACGCAGATCACCGACACCACGGGGTCGGGCCCGTTCATCTTCAAGAAGGACGAGTGGAAGCCCGGCGAGAAGGCGGTCTACCTGAAGAACGCCAACTACAAGCCGCGCGCCGAGCCGTCGGCCGGCCTTGCCGGCGGCAAGGTGGCGAAGGTCGATCGCGTCGAATGGGTCTGGATCCCCGACACGCAGACGCAGGTCAACGCGCTGCTGAACGACGAGGTCGATCTCATCGAGATCGTGCCGCCCGACCTGCTGCCGCTGATCCAGAAGGAGAAAGGCATCAAGATCCAGGTCGTGAACCAGGCCGGCCGCCAGTACGCGATGCGCTTCAACGTGCTGCACAAGCCGTTCGACAATCCCAAGATCCGGCAGGCCGTGCTCTATGCGCTGAACCAGAAGGATTTCCTCGACGCCAATGTCGGCAATCCCGAGTTCTACAAGGAGTGCAAGTCGCTGTTCCCCTGCGGCTCGCCGCTGGAGACGACGCGGGGCTGGGAAGACAAGCTCGCGGGCAACGCCGTCAAGGCCAGGCAGCTCCTGACCGAGGCGGGCTACGACGGCACGCCGATCGTGCTGATGCACCAGACCGACATCGCCGGACACAACAACCTCGCCACCGTGGCCAAGCCGCAGCTCGAGAAGGCCGGCTTCAAGGTCGACCTTCAGTCGATGGACTGGCAGACCCTGGTCGGCCGCCGCGCCAAGAAGGATCCGCTGAACGCCGGCGGCTGGAGTGCGTTCTTCACCTCCTGGGCCGCCGTCGACGTGCTCGATCCGGTGGCCGCGGCGTTCCTCAATGCCTCCTGCGACAAGGCGACGTTCGGCTGGCCGTGCGATCCCGAGCTCGAGAAGCTGCGCGATGCCTTCGCCAAGGAGACCGACCCGGCGAAGCAGAAGGAAATCGCCGCCGAGGTCCAGGCGCGCGCCGCCGTCTACCCGACGCACGCCCCGCTGGGCCAGTTCACCACGCCGACCGCCGTCGGCCGCAAGGCCTCGGGCCTGCTGCCGTCGCCCGCCCTCGCGCTATGGAACGTCGAGAAGAAGTAGGCCTCGAAGCCTACTCCCTTCGGATACCCGTCGCTTCGATCACGCGCCTGTTCTTCGCGGTCTCGCTCGCGACGAAATCGGAAACCTTCCCGGCGGAGCCGGGAAGGGGGCGGATGCCGAGCGCTTCCAGCTTGGCCTGAACCTCAGGCTTGCCGGCGGCTTCGGCGACCGCCGCGTTCAGCCGGGCGATGACTGCCTCGGGCGTGCCCTTCGGGGCCACCAGGAGATTCCACGTATAGCCGGTGAATTCCGTGAAACCGGTCTGCTCGGCAACGGTCGCGAGGTCGGGCAGGGTCGGGCTGCGCTCGCTGCCGGCCATCGCGAGGGGCTTCAACTTCCCGGCCTTGACCAGGCCGATGCCGGTGGCGATGCCCATCAGGGCGATGTCGACGTCGCCCGACACGACGGCCGCCGTCGCCTGGGCGTCGCCGGGGAAGGGCACGATAAAGAGCTTGATGCCGGCCAGCAGTCCCAGATGCTCCATCTGGAGCTGCTGCGGGCCGGCCACGCCGGCCGTGGCGTAGGTCACCTTGCCGGGATTGGCCTTCGCGTAGGCGATCAGTTCGGTGAGATTGGCGACCGGCAGGCCGGGGCGCGCCACGATCGCGAAGTCGATCCGGCCGAGGCCGGCCACGATGTCGAGGTCGCGCGCCGGATTGTAGGGCAGCTTCGGGTCGATGATCGGCAGGATCGCCGTCGGGCCGACGCCGCTCACGCCGAGCGTGTAGCCGTCGGGCGCGGCCTTCGCGACCATGTCGATGCCGATCGTGCCCGATGCGCCAGGACGGTTGTCGATGACGAACGGCTGCTTGAGGAGGGCGCTGAGTTCGGCCGCGAGGATGCGGGCGTTCACGTCCGTCGCACCGCCCGGCGGGAAGGGAACGATCAGCCGCACCGGCCGGTCGGGGTAGGTCTGTGCGTCCGCCCGGCCCGCACCCGCGAAGGGGATGGCCAGCGCGAGGGCGAGCAGCAGCATCATTGTTTTCTTCATTGTTTCCTCCTCATGTTTGTTGGTTTCAGGTCGTGCCGTTCGCGACGAGGGCCGCCGCGCGAGCGAGGGGCACGGGGGCCTCGCCCAGCAGCCATTCCCCGGCCTCGTCTTCCCAGGCGTCCGCGGGCATCGACAGCGCCGGTTGCGGATCGAGGCGATGCTCCACGACGAAGCGCGACATCAGCAGTCGGCGGGCGTCGCCCCCGTCGCGGCCGATGCGATGGCCTTCCCAGGCCAGCAGGACGGCCGACAGGACGTGATAGAGCGCGCTCGTGGCGAGGCGCGCATACTTCTCCGAGTCGGGGTGCGCGGCGACGCTCTCGGCGTAGTCGATCGTGCGGTCGCAGAGTGCGGCGAGGCGGTCGCGATAGACGGCGGGGATGCCCTCGGCTTCCGCCAGCAGCCGGTGCAGCTCGGCGCGCAGCGCGCTTTGTGCCTGCGACCTGGCGATGGCGCGGCGCACGACGTCGATCGAATTGATGATGCTGGTGCCCTCCCACAGCACGGGAATGAAGGAATCGCGCAGCAGGCGGGAGTTGACCCAATCCTCGATGACCCCGTTGCCGCCGCGAACCTCGATGGCCTTGGCGGTCGCCTGCACGTTGTCGCGGTTGCTGCGCATCTTGATGACCGGCGTGATGATGCGCAGGAGCCGCGCGGCGGTGTTCGAGCCTTCCTCGCTGCGGCGCAGAACATCGGCGCCGTAGCAGGAGGTGGAAAGCGCCTGCTCGGCCGGAATCAGAACCTGCAGGAGTTGCCGGCGCATCAGGGGCTGGCGCAGCGCGGGCTTGCCGAACAGCGTTCGTGAGCGCGCGAAGGCCAGCGACTCGTGCCAGGCCCGCCGCATCGTCGCCGCGGCGCGCATGCCGTGCGAGAGCCTCGACATGTTCACCTGGTCGAGCAGGATCTTGATGCCCTGGCGGCGGTCGCCCAGCATGTAGGCGAGCGCGCCATCGTAGGTGATCTCGCCGCTGGCCAGCGACTTGCTGCCCATCTTGTCCTTCAGCCGCACGATGCGATAGGCGTTGCGCGATCCGTCGTCGAGGTCGCGCGGCACCACGAACGCCGTCAGGCCGGCCGTTCCCGGCGGGTCGCCTTCGATCCTGGCCAGCAGGACGGCGACGTCGCAACCGGCGTTGGAGCAGAACCACTTCTCGCCATGAAGGCGCCAGTGCCCGCCGTCGGGCACCGCGCGCAACTCGTTGGCGCCGACGTCGGAGCCGCCGGCCTTTTCCGTCATGAACTGCGCGCCTTGCATCAGCTCGGCGGGATCCAGCGAAATCATGCGACGCCCGTACTTCTCGCGCAGCTCTTCGGAGCCGTAGCGCAGCACCAGCATGGCCGCGAGTTCGGTGACGGCCAGCGGACACATCAGGCCGAACTCGGCTTGCGAGAAGAGATAGTGCAGGGTGAACTTGACGAGGGGGGAAACGCCCGTCGGCCAGCCGAGGATGGGGCGATGCGGTGCGGCGTGCAGGCCGAACTCGTGGAAGCCAATCTTTTCCATCTCGTGATAGGCCGGATGATGCTCGATCCATTGCTCGTCGCGGCCGAAGCGGTCGCGGTTGTGCAGCACCGGCGGATGCTTGTCGGCCTGGTCGGCCCAGCGATCCAGATCGCCGCCGGCGAGTGCGCCCAGCCGGTCGAAGTGCGGCCAGAAATGGACCTGCTCGTCCGCGCTGAGATAGAGGCGCAGCAGATCGCGCAGGCCCCCATCGGCCTGGAAGAAATTGAGATCCCGGCTGTCGCCGCCGATGTGATCCGACCCGTGGCGCGCGCTCGATCCCGGAGTGTCCCCGGGTGTGTCCCCCGGTGTGTCCTTGTGGGCGTCCCTATGCGTGTCCATGCGTTCCTCCTGGCTCTTTGGCGGAACACTCGCCGCTGGACGGCCGCGCGGGCAAACGATTAAATCG
>JABMNB010000671.1 GCA_013205335.1 Rhodospirillales bacterium | reverse complement strand
GATCGGGCTCTTCCCCAGGTCGTAAAAGCGCGCTGCACAGCTCTGGCAGGTGCGTTTGGTGCCCCAGCTCGCTTTGACCACGCTTAATCTCCTGCAAATGTGCTGGAATCGGCCGAACGAGCCGCGAGGGAGCGCGTATGTCACGCGTCTTTCACCCTGTCAAAACCAAATTCCGGCATGCTACGACGGCCTCGCGGCGCATTCCCGCTGCTGCCCACCACCTCTCGTGGAGACTTACCTGTCCGCTCATGCCGCTCCGGCGAAGCTGATCGCCCGCCCCGTGGACCGGTTGCAAGGTCGCGTCCGGGCGCCCGGCGACAAGTCGGTTTCCCACCGCTCCCTGATGTTCGGCGCGCTGGCGCTCGGCGAAACCCGGATCACCGGCCTGCTGGAGGGTGAGGATGTGCTCGCCACCGCGGCGGCCCTGCGGGCCCACGGTGCGCAGGTCGAGCATGAAGGCGGGGGTGAATGGCGCGTACGCGGATTTGGCGTGGGCGGAGCGCGCGAGCCGGACAATGTGCTCGATCTCGGCAATTCCGGGACCTCGGCCCGCCTTCTGTCCGGCATCCTGGCCAGCCACCGCTTCATCAGCTTCATGACCGGCGATGCGTCGCTGCGCCGCCGGCCGATGCAGCGGGTCATCGAGCCGCTGTCGCTCATGGGCGCGCGCTTCGAGGCGCGCGACGGCGGTCGCATGCCGCTTGCCGTGGTCGGTACCGACGAGATGGTGCCGATCGAATACCGCCTGCCCGTCGCCTCGGCGCAGGTGAAGAGTGCCATCCTGCTGGCCGGCCTCAACACCGCGGGCGAGACGACGGTGATCGAACCCGAAGCCACGCGCGATCATACCGAGCGCATGCTGCGCCATTTCGGTGCCGAGGTGAGGGTGGTGGCGGCGGACGGCGGCGGCAAGCGCATCACCGTCGTCGGCTGGCCCGAACTCAAGGCGCGCGACATCGTCGTGCCGGGCGATCCTTCGTCGGCGGCCTTCGCGGTCGTGGCGGCTGCCATCCGGCCCGGCAGCGACGTGACGGTCGAGAATGTCGGCCTCAACCCGTTGCGAGCCGGCCTCTACGACACGCTGCGCGAAATGGGGGCCGACATCACGGCCGAGAACCAGCGCGAGGTGGGCGGTGAGCCGGTGGCCGACCTGCACGTGCGGGGAGGCGAGCTCCACGGTGTCGAGGTGCCGCCGGAGCGGGCGCCGTCGATGATCGACGAATATCCGATCCTCGCCGTCGCCGCGGCCTGCGCCCGGGGCACCACGCGCATGCTGGGTCTGGCGGAGCTTCGGGCCAAGGAGAGCGACCGGCTGGCCAGCGTGTCGGCAGGGCTCGCGGTCAACGGCGTCCGCCACGAGATGGGCGCCGATACGCTCTTCGTGCATGGCACCGGCGCGGCGCCGGTCGGCGGCGGCACGGTCGTTACCCACCTCGACCATCGTATCGCCATGTCGTTCCTCGTGTTGGGACTGGCTTCGCGCGACGGCGTGGCCGTCGATGACGGCTCGCCGATCGACACCAGCTTCCCGGGCTTCGCCAGGTTGATGGGTGCGCTCGGTGCCAAGATCGAGGCCGCGTGACGAAAAGGCCGATCTTCGCCCAGGCAGCGACTCCGTGATTGCCCCCGCAATTGCCCCCGTCATCGCCATCGACGGGCCGGCGGGCGCCGGCAAGGGCACGCTCGCCCGCCGGCTGGCCAGCCACTTCGGCCTCCCTCATCTCGACACCGGCCTGCTTTACCGCGCGGTCGGGCTGAAGGCCGCGAAGACCGGCCGCCCGCCGGTCGAGATCGCGGCCGACCTCGAGCCCTCCGACCTGGCCGATCCCGAGCTTCGGACCGATGTTGCCGGTCAAGCGGCCTCGAAAGTCGCCGCGATCGAGGAGGTCAGAGCCAACTTGCTGGAGTTCCAAAGGAGATTCGCGGCCCAGGCGACGGGCGCCGTGCTCGACGGGCGAGACGTGGGCACCGTTATTTGCCCCCATGCATCAGTAAAATTATTCGTCACCGCCAGCGCCGAGGCGCGGGCCGAACGGCGGTACCGGGAGTTGCGCGACAAGGGGGTCGACACTATAAAGCCGCGCGTTCTTGCCGAGATGGCGGAGCGGGACCGTCGCGACAGCGAACGGGCGGCTGCACCTCTTAAAGCCGCGCCCGATGCTTACCACCTCGATACCAGCGACATGGATGCCGATGCGGCCTTCGCCGCCGCCCTGGCGTTCATCGAGAGCAAGGGCTTTCGATCCTCCGGGCCGTAAGTCGCCGCCGGCGGATCGAAGACTTTCAGCGGCGACTGCGCCGGGACGTGTCGTCCCAGCGTCGGTGTTTCAAAGGCATTGGATCCGCCGGACTTAACCGGTTGGCCGACGGGGCAGGTGTCCCGGGATCGATGATGGAGAGTTCTACATGGCAAAGGGCAGCGCCCTGCGTAAACCCGCGAACGACACGTCGAGCGACGAGTTCGCAGCACTTCTCGACGAATCGCTGGGCGGTTCGACGAGCTTCGAAGGTCAGGTCGTCAAGGGCCGCATCATTCGAATCGCCAACGATTTCGTCACCATCGACGTAGGCTTGAAGTCCGAGGGTCGCGTTGCCCTGCGTGAATTCGCCAACGGCACCGGGGCCCCCGAGGTCAAGGAAGGCGACATGGTCGACATCTTCGTCGACCGTATGGAGAACAAGGAGGGCGAAGC
Source organism: Rhodospirillales bacterium (assembly GCA_013205335.1). GTDB lineage: Bacteria > Pseudomonadota > Alphaproteobacteria > Reyranellales > Reyranellaceae > Reyranella. The sequence continues at coordinate 662 of JABMNB010000671.1, read as the reverse complement.
CGTCCTCTCGCGCGACAAGGCCCGCCGCGAAGAAGCGTGGACCGTCCTCGAGAAGGCGTTCACCGACCAGGAACGCGTCATGGGCACGATCTTCGGCCGCGTGAAGGGTGGCTTCACGGTCGACCTGTCGGGCGCCGTGGCCTTCCTGCCGGGCAGCCAGGTCGACGTGCGCCCGGTGCGCGATGTCGGCCCGCTCATGGGCCAGGCCCAGCAGTTCGCCATCCTCAAGATGGACCGCCGCCGCGGCAACATCGTCGTGTCGCGCCGCGCCGTCATGGAAGAGACCCGCGCCGAGGACCGCACGCGCCTGATGGGCGCGCTGTCGGAGGGCCAGGTGCTCGACGGCGTCGTGAAGAACATCACCGACTACGGCGCGTTCGTGGATCTGGGCGGCGTCGACGGCCTGCTCCATGTCACCGACATCGCCTGGAAGCGCATCAACCATCCGTCGGAAGCCCTCACCATCGGCCAGCAGGTCAAGGTGCAGGTCGTCCGCTTCAACCCCGAGACGCAGCGTATCTCGCTCGGCATGAAGCAGCTGATGAGCGATCCGTGGGACGGCGCGGGTGCCAAGTACCCGGTCGGCCTCAAGCTCAAGGGCCGCGTCACAAACATCACCGACTACGGCGCGTTCGTCGAGCTGGAGCCGGGCGTCGAGGGTC
>JABMNB010000075.1 GCA_013205335.1 Rhodospirillales bacterium | reverse complement strand
GCTCAGGACGACGGGAGTGGCTTCTAGATCGCCGCCTCGGTCTCGGCGTCGAACAGGTGCAGACGTTCGGGCTTCAGGGACAGGCGCAGCCTGTCGTTGCTGCGAATGCGCAAAGTGGGCTCGACACTGGCGACGACCGTCGCCGGCCCGACCCTCGTGTCCAGCAGGATCTCCGAGCCGAGCTGCTCCACGACCTCGACGGTGGCGTCGAAGCAGAGGTCGGGTGCATCCGAGTCGGTTGCGATGTGGACGTCCTCCGGGCGGATGCCGAGGGTGATGGCGCGACCCGCCTTGGCGCGGGCTCGTGCGGCCAGGGGGCCGGGCAAAGCGAGGCGCAGGCCGGGCGCCTCGGCGACGACGCTGCCGCCGCTCTCACCCAGCGTCGCCTCCATGAAGTTCATGGCCGGCGACCCGATGAAGCCCGCGACGAAGCGGTTGGCCGGCGTGTTGTAGAGTTCGAGGGGCTCGCCGACCTGCTGGACCCAGCCATCCTTCATCACCACCACGCGGTCGCCCAGGGTCATCGCCTCGACCTGGTCGTGCGTGACGTAGATCGCGGTGGTGCCCAGCCGCTCGTGCAGCTTCTTCAGCTCGACGCGCATCTGCACGCGCAGCTTGGCATCTAGGTTGGAGAGCGGCTCGTCGAACAGGAAGACCTTGGGATCGCGCACGATCGCGCGACCCAGCGCGACGCGCTGGCGCTGTCCGCCGGAGAGCTGGCGCGGCTTGCGTTCGAGCAGGTTCTCGATGCCGAGGATGGCGGCGGCACGCTTGATGCGGCTTTCGATCTCCGGCTTGGCGAATTTCCGCATCTTGAGGCCGAAGGCCATGTTGCCGGCGACGCTCATGTGCGGATAGAGCGCGTAGTTCTGGAACACCATGGCGATATCGCGGTCCATCGGCGGCACCTCGTTCACCACCGAATCGTCGATCAGGATCTGGCCCGAGGTGATGGCCTCGAGGCCGGCCACCATGCGCAGCGTCGTCGTCTTGCCGCAGCCGGAAGGGCCGACCAGGACGACGAACTCCTTGTCGTGGATTTCGAGGTCGACGTCTTTCACCACGTGGGTGACGTCGAACATCTTGTTGAGCTTGCGGATGCTGACCTCGGCCATGATGCGCTATCCCTTGACCGACCCGGTGAGACCCGAGACGTAATGTTCGACGAAGAATGAATAGACGATGGCGACCGGGATCGAGCCCAGCAGGGCGCCGGCCATCAGCGGCCCCCAGAAGAACACGTCGCCGCGGATCAGCTCCGAGGTGACGCCGACGGGGACGGTCTTCTGGTCCGGCGAGGACAGGAAGACGAGGGCGTAGATGAACTCGTTCCACGACAGGGTGAAGGCGATGATGCCCGACGACAGGATGCCGGGCACGGCGACCGGAATGACGATGTAGATCATCGCCTTCCAGCGCGAGGCGCCATCGATTCGCGCGCACTCCTCCAGCTCCTTCGGGATGGCCTTGAAGTAGCCCATCATCAGCCACGTGCAGAACGGGATCAGGAAGGTCGGGTAGGTCAGGATCAGCGCCCAGGGCGTGTCGCCGAGCTGGAAGTTGCGGATGATCTCCGCCAGGGGGATGAACAGCAGCGTCTGCGGCACCAGGTAGGTGATGAAGATCGCGGTGCCGACACCGCCGGCATAGGGGAAGTTGAGGCGGGCCAGCGCATAGCCCGCCAGGACGCCGCAGAACAGCGAGATCACCGTCGACACCAGCGCGATGAACATCGTGTTGAACATCCAGCGCACGAAGTTGGTCTCTTCGAACAGGTACTGGATGTGCTCGAGCGTCGGATTGTTGGTCCAGAACGGCATGTAGTTGGCGGCGTTCCACGGCCGGTAGAGTTCGCCGTCCGGCCGGAAGGTCGTGATGATCATCCAGTAGAAGGGAAACAGCAGGAAGAAGACGAACAGGATCAGCGGGATGTTGTAGAAGACCCATCGCCGCCACAGCGCACCTTCGATCATCAGCGGGTCTCCCGGCTCATCTGTTTTCCACCCGGCGGATGTAGAGGAGCTGCACGACCACGATGACGAAGAGGAACGGGAACATCGCGAGCGAGATCGCAGCGCCCTCTGCCAGCAATCCGGTGCCGATGCCGAGCTGGTAGGCATAAGTGGCGAAGAGGTGGGTGGCGTTGGCGGGGCCTCCGCCGGTCATGACGTAGACCAGCTGGAAATCCGCGAAGGTCTGGATGACCGAGAACAGCACCACCACCAGCGTCACCGGCATGAG
>JABMNB010000670.1 GCA_013205335.1 Rhodospirillales bacterium | reverse complement strand
CCGCATCGTGCAGGTCGTGATGCGCGAGGAGGGCGACCGCATGCTCTTCCAGCCGGACAAGCTTACCGTGCGGGCGGGCGAGCAGGTACGCTTCCTGCTGCGCAACAACGGGAGGATCGATCACGAATTCGTCGTGGCGACGCTCGAGGACAATCTCCGTCATATGAAGGCAATGGAAGCCAATCCCGACATGCGCCACGAGGAGCCGAACGCGCGGCGCCTCCAGCCGAAGCAGACGGGCGAAATCCTGTGGCGCTTCACCAAAGGTGGCACGTTCGACTTTTCCTGCCTGATCCCCGGCCATCGCGAGGCCGGCATGTTCGGCGCGATCGTCGTCGAGTAGCTTTCGCGCGCCCTTCCGGTGGCATGAAATTTGCTGCGGAGCCTCTTGGAATTCGGGGACAGAGCGAGGGGATTGCACATGCTGAAGCGATTGCTGAGTGGTATGGCCGTGGCGGCCTCTTTTGTCTCCGCAGCCGCCGCGCAGGACCTGCCGAAGAGCCAGTTCAAGGTGATCGGCCTCAACAGTCCGACGCCGGTCTCGATCCATGACGAGTTGCCGTTTTGGCGCAAGACGATCCCCGAGGCCTCCAAGGGCGCAATCACCGTGGACGTGACGCCGCTCGACCAGATGGGCATCGACGACAAGACCATGCTGCGGCTCCTGAAGCTCGGCGTCATGGATTTCGCCGCCATGGACATCTCCAAGATGGCCGGTGACGACCCGCGCTTCGAGGCATGCGATCTCGCCGGCCTGACGCTCACGCCGGACAAGGCACGCGCAGCCTGCAACGCCTATCGCGGCGTGATCGACCGCCAGATGCAGAAGAACTGGAACGCCAAGCTGCTGGCCTTCGGTGGCAACACGCCCCAGGTCTTCTGGTGCAAGGACGTCGTGAGCGGGCTGGCCGGCCTCAAGGGCAAGAAGATTCGCGTGTTCAACAACACGATGCGTGATTTTCTGGCCGGCGTCGGCGGCACCGCCGTCAGCATGGCCTTCGCCGAAGTCGTGCCGGCGCTCAGCGCCGGTGTCGTCGATTGCGGCGTGACCGGCAGCCTGTCGGGCAACACCGCGGGCTGGGCCGAAGTCACCAAGTCGATCTACCCGATGTCGCTGGGCTGGAGCATCAACGTGCTGGCGGTGAACCTGGACAGCTGGAAGCGCCTCGATCCCAAGACGCAGGCCTTCCTGACCGAGCAGTTCAAGGCCTACGAGGAGAAGATGTGGTCGACCATCAAGACCACGACCGCGGAGGCCGACAACTGCAACACCGGCGTGCAGCCCTGCACCATGGGCAAGCTTGCCAAGACCACCATCGTCCCGGTGAAGCCCGAGGAGATGGAGACGCACAAGAAGCTGGTCGAGGGTGCCGTGCTGGCGGGCTGGGCCAAGCGCTGTGGCGTAGAGTGCACCAAGGAGTGGAACGACACGGTCGGCAAGGCGCTCGATCTCAAGGCGCCGACGCCCTAGGGATCCTCGCCAGATGAATCGCCTGCAGGCGGCGGCCGAGGGAATATCCCGGATCGGCGCGATCATGGGCGGCGCGATGCTGCTGGTCGCGTCGATTCTGATCTGCATCGACATCACGCTGCGCTATACGATGTTGGTTACCTTGGGCGGCGCCGACGAACTGTCGGGTTACGCTTTGGCCATCTCCAGCGCCTGGGGGTTCTCCGCGGCCCTGCTCAGTCGCTCGCACATCCGCATCGACACCGTCTATGTGCGCCTCAAGTCGATCAAGCTCCGGGCTTTGCTCGACCTGATCAGCCTCGCGACGCTTATGGGCTTCTTTGGCATGGTCACCTGGTACGCCTGGGGTGTCGTGAGGCAATCCTGGGTGTCCGACTCGCATTCGCTGTCGGCCATCGAAGCGCCGCTGGTTGTCCCGCAGGGCCTGTGGTTCGCCGGCCTGCTGTTCTTCGTGCTGCTCTGCGCGCTCTTGATGGTGCGCGGCCTCCTGGCCTTCGTCGCTGGCGACTACAACAGCCTGTTTGCGCAGATCGGGTCCAAGTCGGCGCTCGCCGAGGCGGAAGAAGAAATCGCCGCGGTGGCACACGGTCTCGAGCAGGAGAAGAAGCAATGACCGCCGGCGTATCTCTGATCGTCCTGCTGTTCCTGCTCGGCAGCTCGATCGCGGTGGCGGCCGGTATGGGCCTGGCCGGCCTGATCCTGAACGGTATCTACTCGCCGATGCCGATGAACCGTATCGTCGGCGAACTCACCTGGTCGACCACAAGCAACTTCATCCTGACGGCCATTCCCTTCTACATCATATTCGGCGAGATCCTGCTGCGCAGCGGCACGGCCGAGCGCATGTATGCGGCCCTCGTACAGTGGCTGTCGTGGCT
>JABMNB010000669.1 GCA_013205335.1 Rhodospirillales bacterium | reverse complement strand
ATGTTGGTCATGCCGATCACGTCGCAGCCCCAGCTCCGATAGAGCTTCGATTCAGCGAGGCTGGAGAATTGGGGGCCTTCCATCGCGAGGTAGGTGCCGCCCATGCGAACCGGGAAACCGGCCTTCTGCGCACATTCGTGCGCGAGTTCGGCCAGCCGGTTGCAGGTCGGCTGGGCCATCGAGACGTGCGCGACCAGGCCGTCGCCGAAGAAGCTCTTCTCGCGGGCGAAGGTGCGGTCGATGAACTGGTCGACGATGACGAAGTGGCCTGGCGGCAGATCCTCGCGCAGCGAGCCGCAGGCCGAGAGCGACAGGATGTCGGTGACGCCGACCCGCTTCAGCGCATCGATGTTGGCGCGGTAGTTGATCGAGCTCGGGGAATGGCGGTGACCGCGGCCGTGCCGGGGCACGAAGACGACGTCGAGCATGTCGAGGACGCCGAACAGGAACTCGTCGGACGTCTCGCCGAACGGCGAGGCGATCCGGCGCCATTCCGGATTCTTGAGACCGGCCATGTCATAGACGCCACTGCCGCCGAGAATTCCCAACACCGTCATATGCTTCTCCTCGTTGGCGGTGGTGTATCATTCCCGTCCGACAAAGGGGAGGGACCCATGGGCAGGCTCGAGGGCAAGATCACCATCGTTACGGGCGCGACCAGCGGCATCGGGCGGCGCACCGTCGAGCTGTTCGTCGCAGAGGGCGCCAAGGTCGTTGCCACGGGACGGCGCGAGGCGCTGGGTCGCTCGCTCGAGGCTGGTCTCGGCAAGGACAATTGCCTTTTCGTGACGGCCGATGCGACGCACGAGGACGACGTGAAGCGGATGTTCGACGCCTGCCTCGCCAAATGGGGCCGGGTCGACTGCCTGTTCAACAATGCCGGCGGGCCTGCACCGGTCGGCGGCATCGAGACGGTGCCGGTCGAGGGCTTCGACGCAGCAATGGCGACGCTGGTGCGGTCGGTGATGCTGGGTATGAAGCACGCCGCGCCGCTCATGATGGCGCAGGGCTCGGGCAGCATCATCAACAACGGCAGTGTCGCGGGGCGCCGCGCGGGCTACTCGACTTCGATGATCTACGGTGCCGCCAAGGCGGCGGTGAACCACCTGACGGTCTGCGTCGCCATGCAGTTCGGCGAGAAGAACGTGCGGGTGAACTCGATCTCGCCGGGCGGGATCGCCACCGGTATCTTTGCCAAGGCGCTCGGGCTGCCCCCTGACAAGGCCGATTCCTATGCCGAGGCGATGAAGGCCAGCATGGCGAAGAACCAGCCGATTCCGCGCGCCGGCATCGTCGACGACATCGCCAAGGCCGCCGTCTTCCTGGCGTCGGACGACTCGACCTTCATCAACGGGCACGATCTCGTGGTCGATGGCGGGCTGGTCGGCGGTCGCCTGTGGACGCCGCACCAGGAAGGCGTGAAGGCGATGCGCCAGGCCTTCGGCGTCGACGAGATCTGAGATGGCGTCGCTCGCCAATCGCGTCGCGCTGGTGACCGGCGCGTCGCGCGGCATCGGTCGCGCCGTGGCCCTGTCGCTCGCTGAAGAGGGAGCCGCCGTCGCCGTCAATTACCGCGAACGCACCGCCGACGCGGCGGAGGTGGTGGCGGCCATCAAGAAGGCCGGCGGTAGCGCGATGGCGGTCGCGGCGGACGTATCGGACAGCGCGGCCGTCGCCGGTATGATCGCCTCGGTCGAGCGCGAACTGGGGCCGGTCGACGTGCTGGTGAACAATGCCGGGCTGGCGATCATGGCCAGCATCGACGAGCTCACCGAGGAGGAGTTCGACCGCACGATCGCGGTCAACCTGAAGTCGGCGTTCCTCTGCACCAAGGCGGTGCTGCCGGGTATGCGGGCGCGCAAATGGGGCCGCATCGTCAACATCTCCTCAGGCGCGGCGCGTGGCGCCGGCGGCATCGGTCCGCACTACAATGCCTCGAAGGCCGGCATGGAGGGTCTGACCCGAGGCTATGCCGCGCGGGTCGTGAAGGACGGCGTCACGGTCAACGCCGTGGCGCCCTCGCTGATCGAGACCGACATGGTCCGGTCGGGCCTCGCCTCGTCGCCCGACCGCATCCCCCTCGGCCGCTTCGGCACGTCGGAGGAATGCGCCCAGGCGGTCCTGATGGTGATCGGCAACGCCTACATGACCGGCCAGACCGTCGCGCTGAGCGGCGGGCTGTCGTTTCTCTGACTTACCCCTTCGGCTCGACATGGCCGCCGAAGGCGTGGCGCATGGCCGACAGGAGCTTGTTGGCCGTGCCCTCGCGGTCGCGGGAGCGGAAGCGGGCATAGAGCGCGGCCGACAGCACGTCGGCCGGGACGGCTTCCTCGATGGCGGCGTTGATCGCCCAGCGCCCTTCGCCCGAATCCTCGACGAAGCCCGAATATTTCGAGAGGGCGGGATCCTCGGCCAGCGCGGAGGAGGTGAGGTCGAGCAACCAGGAGCTGACGACGGAGCCGCGCCGCCAGACCTCGGCGATGTCGGCGAGGTCGAGTTCGTAGCGCCGCTCGGCCGGAACGGCTTCGGAGGAGGCCTTGCGCAGGATCTCGAAGCCCTCGGCATAGGCCTGCATCAGCCCGTACTCGATGCCGTTGTGCACCAT
>JABMNB010000668.1 GCA_013205335.1 Rhodospirillales bacterium | reverse complement strand
TGTTCCGCCCGTGCCCCTTGCGCTCGAACCAGGTGCCGGTGGCAACCAGCGATCCAGCACCAACCCGCCGGGCGCCTGCAGCGATGCCGTGACGTGCGGGTGTGCGTCCAGGGTGGAGGAAAGTTCGCCGGCGAGCGCCATGCCGTCGACCGCGAGATTGCCCCGGAACGTCGCACGCCTGGCATTGCCGTGAAACCTGCCGTCGGCTCGGACACCCGCCAGTTCCTGGAGCGGCCCGCCGCTGGCCGCCGCGATCAGCGCACCGATTTCAAGGCCATCCACGGCGAACCGTGGAAAATCGAAGCGGCGGTCATCCTCGAAGGACACGCGGCCCGCCGCCGTGAAGGTGGCTCCGAGCATTGCCACCGACAGGTTGGACAGGGCCGCTTCCTTCAGGTTTCCCGCCGCGCGACCCGCCACTTGGGCGGCCCCGATGCGTCCGTGGACAAACCGCGGCAAGGCAGCAAAATCGAGCATTCGATCGGCATCGCGAACGACGGCACGATACGCCAGTTCGAACCGCGGGAGAGTGCCGTAGTCGGCAACCGAGCCGGAGAACTCGAGATGCGAGCCGAGAAGTTCGCCCACTCCCACATGCTTCAGCTTGAGCTCATTGCCGCGAATGACGACATGGGCGTCGACATCGTGGGCCGTCTCGCCCCTGTAGAGCACCCTGTCGATCGAAACCTTGAAGTCGAGCACGGGCGGCGCCGGCTCGCCGCTTGCCGGCGGCGAGACCGGCGGCGTCTGCGGCGGCGTCTCCGGAACGGACATGAAGTCATTCAGGGCGGCGCGGCTCAGCCGGTAGGCGTCCAGGTTCAAGTCGGGCAAATGGAGCCGAGCCCTGATGAGGGTCGGGATCGAGTAGGCGATGTCGGCAGTCGCCGTGCCCCGCTGGTCGTCAAGTTCGAACGACGCGTCGGTGAGGTGCACCGCTCCTTTCGACGGCCGTGTCTTGCCGGAAATCCGCAGGGTTTGCAGCCGGTCGGACGGCAACGATGTTGTGTCGATACCGATCCACTTCAGCGTCTGGCGCAGGTTCCGGCCCTCAAACTCGATGATGCCGTCGTAACCCGCTTCTTTTGCGTCGCCTTCGAAGCCTGCTTTCCGATTTACCCGGAAGTCCCCCGGCAGCACGGCCCTCAGCGCCTCCACGTGAAGGACATCACTCCCGTATTGAAACGTCACCGCGACCTCGCGCACCGAATCGCGGCGGTAGCGCACCGTTTCGGCTTCGCAGGTCAGGCGCACCTGCACCGACGGGAGCGCCTCGTCGGATGGTTTGGCAGGTTCGACGTCCGTCGGCCCCGCTCCGCCGGCGGGCGCCACGAACAGGGCCTGGCCCTGCAACCGCCCCACCCAAAGGTCCGCGTCCACGTATGCGGCACCCAATCTGCCGCTGACGACCAATGTCTCCCCGCCGGCGACGAGCAGATTGCCTCGTATTCGCTCTTCCGACAGGGTTAGGCTCAAATCGTCGATGGAAAGTCGGTCGCCCGCCAAAGAGACATCGGCCGAAGCCGTCAGCTCGCGGGCAATCTCTTCGTTCAACCGCATCGGCCGCCGGCCGCTCGCCGTCGTGATCGATTCGACGAACTCGGGCAGGAATTCGATGTCCAATCCCAAGCGGCCGCGAAGCGGATCCTCGGTCGTGCGCTCCCCGGCCCAGCCTGCAAATACGACGCGGCCTCCGGGCACGGCGAGCTTCAGGTCGATTGGCGCAGCGGCCGATGCCGTCGTTCTCATGCCGAGCGTGAAAGAAGCCGGGACGCCGTTGACGACAGCGGTTCCGCTCATATGGAGAGCACCGGCGTCCGGATCCAGGGAAGCCGACAGGTCGATGGCCGCCACTTCGAGGAGCTGACCCGACAGACCGGTGGCGTGAACGACCCGACCGTTCCGGATCTCCAGCCGCGCGACCATCACGTCCCTCACAGCCAGCCGCCAGTCGCCTCCCGACTGAGCCCCCGGTTCGACGACCAGGCGCGGCTCGACGATCATCACCCGCTCCAGCCCGAGGCGTCCCCGTAGCAGCGCCGACCAAGACAGCGTCACCGTCAGCTGACGTGCCTCGAAAAGGCTCGGCGCAACGGACCCCGGCGCATTATCCACGCGAAAATTGCGCGCCACGATCAGAGGCTGTGGCAGCAGGGCAATTTCGATCGGACCGTCGATAGCGACCTCGCGTCCGCTGACGCGCGTCAGAAATTCCGCGAGGCGCCCCTTGTACGGCTCCCAGTCGATGACCTTGGGAAGAATCAGCAAACCGGCGAAGACCGCGATCAGACTGACGGCAATCCACGACAATGTCCGAACAAGAAATCCAGCCGTTCTCAACGACCAAGCGAACATCGACGACACCCAGGGACCGACAGCCGGCGAATGGTTTTAGGTTCTTCTCGTCCGAGCCTATGCGGCCTCGTGCGGGGGTTCAAGATTGGGC
>JABMNB010000667.1 GCA_013205335.1 Rhodospirillales bacterium | reverse complement strand
GGTGAAGGGCGGTCGTCGATTCGGCTTTGCCGCTCTCGTCGTCGTCGGCGCCACGAAGGGCCGCGTCGGCTACGGCTCGGGCAAGGCCCGCGAAGTGCCGGAAGCCATCCGCAAGGCCACCGAACATGCCAAGCGCAACATGATCCGCATCCAGATCCGCGACGGCCGTACGCTGCATCATGACGCGATTGGCCGCTTCGGCGCCGGCCGCGTCGTTCTGCGCGCCGCGCCGGCCGGCACCGGCATCATCGCTGGTGGCCCGATGCGCGCCGTGTTCGAGACCTGCGGCATTCAGGACATCGTGACCAAGTCGGTCGGCACGTCCAACCCGCACAACATGATCAAGGCGACCTTCAAGGCGCTCGATCAGCTCAACTCGCCGCGCATGGTCGCGACCCGCCGCGGCAAGAAGGTCGGCGACCTGCTTGGCCGGCGTGACGAGACCACCACCGCCGAGGCGGCGGCCTAAGGAATCGGACCATGGCAAACGGCAAGACCATCAAGATCACCCAGACCGGCAGCCACATCGGCCGCACGGAAGACCAGCGTGGCACGCTGATCGGTCTGGGTCTGAACAAGCTTCATCGCACCCGCGAGCTCGTGGATACGCCCGAAGTGCGCGGCATGATCAACAAGGTGCGCCATCTCGTGCGCGTCGAAGAGGAAGCGCGCTAAGCCCCAGGGCCGCGGCGCGGAGGTAGAATACGATGAGACTGAACCAGATCTCCGACAATCCGGGCGCCCGCAAGGGACGCATGCGCGTCGGCCGCGGTATCGGCTCCGGCAAGGGCAAGACCGCCGGGCGCGGCGTCAAGGGCCAGAAGTCGCGTACCGGCGTCGCCATCAAGGGCTTCGAGGGCGGCCAGATGCCGCTCTACCGGCGCATCCCCAAGCGCGGGTTCCGCCCGCCGCACCAGAAGACCTGGCAGGTCGTCAACCTCGGCACGCTGCAGAAGGCGATTGACGACAAGAGGCTCGATCCCGGCAAGATGATCGATGCCGAGGCGCTGATTGCCGCCGGTCTGATCAAGAACGCCGCGGACGGTGTTCGCCTCCTTGGCAAAGGCGAGCTCAAGACCAAGATCGAAGTGAAGGTTGCTGGCGCGTCGGCATCGGCGATCGCCGCGGTCGAGAAGGCCGGCGGCAAGGTCGAACTTCCGCCCAAGCCCGTGGCCGAAGCGGCCTGAACCGGACGGCGTCGACGGGGGCGTCGCTTCCCCCTTTTGTCGTTCACGCGTGAGGTTCCATGGCATCCGCCGCCGAGCAACTTGCATCCAACCTGAACTGGGGTTCGATCGGTCGGGCAACCGAACTGAAGAAGCGCCTGTGGTTCACCGTGGCCGCGCTCGTTGTCTTCCGTGTCGGCGCCTATATTCCGGTTCCCGGTGTCGATCCAGCTGCCCTGGCCGAGATCTTCAAGCAGAATGCCGGCGGCATTGCAGGCCTGCTCGACGTCTTCTCAGGCGGTTCGATCGGTCGCATGTCGGTGCTGGCGCTCAGCATCATGCCGTACATCTCGGCCTCCATCATCATGCAGATCCTTACGACGGTGGTGCCGTCGCTTGAGGCGCTGAAGAAGGAAGGCGAGGCCGGCCGGAAAAAGATCAACCAGTACACTCGCTATGGCACGGTGGTCTTGGCGACCTTCCAGGCCTACGGAATCGCGGTGGGGCTCGAAAGCCAGGTGGCTACGGCCGGCCCCGTGGTCATCGATCCCGGCGTTTTCTTTCGGTTCGTCACCATCGTCACCCTGGTCGGCGGGACGCTGTTCCTGATGTGGCTGGGCGAGCAGATCACCGCGCGCGGCGTCGGCAATGGCGTTTCATTGATCATCTTCGCCGGCATCGTCGCGGCCTTGCCTGACGCACTTGTGCAGACCCTCGAGCTCGGCCGCACCGGCGCCCTGTCGGCGCTGTTCATCATCGCGCTGATCGTCGGCATCGTGCTGGTCGTGGCGGTGGTCGTCTTCGTCGAGACCGCGCAGAGACGAATAGTCGTCCAATACCCCAAGCGCCAGGTCGGCAACCGGATGTACGGTGGCGAGGCCTCGCACCTGCCCCTCAAGATCAACACTGCCGGCGTGATCCCGCCGATCTTTGCCTCGTCTCTGCTGTTGTTCCCGGCAACCATTGCGGCGTTCCAGGGCAATGCCGGTGAGCCGGGCTGGATCCAGGCGATCTCGACGTATCTCGGGCACGGCCAGCCCCTCTATCTCGTGGCCTATATCGGCCTCATCGTGTTCTTCTGCTTCTTCTACACCACAGTAGTGTTCAATCCGGCCGACACTGCGGATAACCTGAAGAAGAACGGCGGCTTCATCCCCGGTATCCGTCCCGGCAAGAATACGGGCGAGTATCTCGAGTACATCCTGAACCGGCTCACGGTGATCGGCGCGCTCTACCTCTCTGCCGTCTGTATCCTGCCCGAGTTGCTGATCGCCCGCGGCGGCGTGCCCTTCTATTTTGGCGGCACCAGCCTTCTGATCGTGGTCTCGGTAACGCTCGACACCGTGACCCAGGTGCAGGCACATCTGCTTGCTCACCAGTACGAGGGCCTCATCAAGAAGGCCCGGCTGCGGGGTAAGACCCGATGAACATCATCCTTCTCGGGCCGCCGGGAGCGGGCAAGGGCACCCAGGCGCAGCGGCTGCAGCAGGAGCGGGGGCTTATCCAGCTCTCGACCGGCGACATGCTGCGGGCGGCCGTCGCCTCGGGCAGCGACCTCGGCAAGACGGCCAAAGGCATTATGGAGCGGGGCGAACTGGTGCCCGATGAGCTGATGGTCGGCCTGATCAGGGATCGCATCGCCCAGCCGGACTGCGCCAAGGGCTTCATCCTGGACGGATTCCCGCGGACCGAAGCCCAGGCCAGGGCGCTGGACAAGATGCTGGCCGAGACGAACAAGCAACTCGACCGTGTTGTCGAGATGGAGGTCGAGGAGGCGGCACTGACGGAGCGCGTCGTCGGCCGATTTTCTTGCGCCAAGTGCGGCGCCGGCTATCACGACAAGTTCAAGCGGCCGAAGATGGAAGGGCTCTGCGACGTTTGCGGCTCGACCGAGTTCACTCGCCGCAAGGACGATAATGCAGAGACCATGAAGATTCGCATGGCCGCCTACAGGGCTCAGACCGAGCCCTTGTTGCCCTACTACAGCGCCCGCGGGGTGTTGAGGAAGGTCGACGGGATGGCCGCGATGGACGAGGTTTACCGCCAGATCACAGGAGTTTTGGCGGGGACTTGACAAGGGTGAGTTCCATTGACTCGGGGGCGCGGATACATATAATCGCGCGCTTTTCCGGGGCCAGCGGAACATGTGACGGGCGCGCGCGAGCGCGCCATAAGTCTTTGAAGGAGTTGAGACTTTGGCTCGTATAGCCGGTGTGAACATTCCGACCGCCAAGCGTGTGGTGATCGGGCTTCAGTACATCCACGGGATCGGTGCGGCGAAAGCCAAGGAGATCTGTGGAAAAGTTGGGATCGACGAGTCGCGCCGCGTGAATACGCTGAGCGACGACGAGGTCATCCGTATCCGCGAGTCGATCGACCGTGACTACACGGTCGAGGGCGATCTGCGGCGCGAAGTAGCGATGAACATCAAGCGATTGATGGATCTCGCCTGCTATCGCGGCCTGCGGCATCGCCGCGGCCTGCCGGTCCATGGTCAGCGCACGCATACCAATGCGCGCACCCGCAAGGGTCCGGCCAAGCCGATCGCCGGCAAGAAAAAAGTGACGAAGTAAGAGGGGATCAGGGTCATGGCCAAAGCTGCAGCTGCCGCCACCGGCGCCGCGCGTCCCCGTCGCAAGGAACGCAAGAACATCATCGCGGGCGTCGCTCACGTGAACGCCTCGTTCAACAACACGATCGTCACGATCACCGACGCGCAGGGCAATGCGATTGCCTGGTCGTCGTCGGGCCAGCAGGGGTTCAAGGGCTCGCGCAAGTCGACCCCGTTCGCTGCGCAGATGGCCGCCGAAGGCGCCGGTCGCAAGGCGATGGAACACGGCATGCGCACGATCGAGATTCTCG
>JABMNB010000666.1 GCA_013205335.1 Rhodospirillales bacterium | reverse complement strand
GATTTCGCGTCTTCCATCAGCGCATCGACATCGTTTTGCGGCAGGATGATCGGAAGAATGCCGTTCTTGAAGCAATTATTGTAGAAAATATCGGCATAAGACGGCGCGATAACGCAGCGAATGCCGAAATCGAGCAGCGCCCAGGGCGCGTGCTCGCGGCTCGAGCCGCAGCCGAAGTTGGGCCCCGCCACGATGATTCTCGCGTTCTGGTAGGCCGGCTGATCGAGGACGAAGTCCTTCTTCTGGCCGTCGGCGGTCCAGCGCATCTCGTAGAACAGGCCTTCCTTCAGGCCGGTTCGCTTGATGGTCTTCAGGAACTGCTTCGGGATGATCATGTCGGTGTCGACATTGACCATTGGCAGCGGCGCAGCGACGCCGCTCAGCGTCGTGAATTTCTCCATGAGACCTCCCGGAAAGGCCGGAATAAACGGGCTTTCCGGGCCGGGGTCAAGCCGCGCGATTCAGCGGGTCTTGATGACCAGGGTGCTGGCGATCATGTCGTGCAGGCCGCGCTTGCGGTCGGTGAAGGCGATCATGATGTAGCCGATGCAGAAGATTATGGCCGAGAGGATCTTGGCGAAGTACCGCCCTGTGGCATTCATGAAGCTCAGGCGCTTGCCGTCGTTGGTCACGACCCGCAGCCCCATCGCCATCTTGCCGACCGTGGCGCCCCGCTCGGAACTCTCCATCAGGGCAAAATACAGCCACGCGACGGCCAGGGAGAGAAGGTTCACCGTCGGATCGATCTGGCTCATGTCGTCCATGTCCATGTACCTGACGCCGAAGATCGACGTCACGACGCCCAGCACGAGGCTGATCAGGATGGCGTCGATGATGTAGGCCACCAGGCGGATCCAGAAGCCGCCATAGGCAACCTGGGCGGCACCCACGGGCTGGGCGTCCCAGACGGGCGGCGGGGGCGGTGCCGCGGGACCTGAATTCGGAACGCTGGCCATGCATCTCTCCATGGGGTGGAACTGTCCGGATAGATTGGTCATGCACGTTCAGGACTGCAAATGGAAACGGGCGGGGCCTTGCGGCTCCGCCCGTCATCATCCGCCGGAAGCGGGTGTCTACTGGAAGTCGCGAACGTCCGCGAGCGTACCGCGAATGGCCGCCGCGGCGGCCATGGCGGGACTCACCAGGTGGGTCCGGCCGCCGCGACCCTGACGGCCTTCGAAGTTGCGGTTCGAGGTCGAGGCGCAGCGCTGGCCGGGCTCGATGCGATCGGCGTTCATCGCCAGGCACATCGAGCAGCCCTGCAGGCGCCACTCGAAACCGGCCTCGAGGAAAATCTTGTCGAGACCCTCCCGCTCGGCCTGGGCCTTCACTAGACCGGAGCCCGGCACGACCATGGCCGAAACGGTCGAAGCGACCTTGCGGCCGCGCGCGATCTCGGCGGCGGCGCGCAGGTCTTCGATGCGGCCGTTGGTGCACGAGCCGATGAACACACGATCGATCGGCACGTCGACGAGGCGCGTTCCCGGCGTCAGGCCCATATAGGCGAGCGACCGGGTCCAGGCCTCGCGACGGTTCTCGTCCGGCGCGTTGGCCGGGTCGGGAACGACGTCGGTGATCGGCAGCGCGTCCTGCGGGCTCGTGCCCCAGGTCACCATCGGCGGAATGTCCGAGGCGATGAGGTCGAGCTGCACGTCGAAGTGTGCGCCCTTGTCCGACGGCAGGCGGCGCCATTGGCTGAGAGCCAGGTCCCACGCACCGCCCTTGGGCGAGAACGGACGACCCTCGAGATACTGGAAGGTCGTCTCGTCGGGCGCGATCAGGCCGGCGCGGGCGCCCGCCTCGATCGACATGTTGCAGACCGTCATGCGGCCTTCCATCGTGAGCTCGCGGATGGCGCGGCCGGCATACTCGATCACGTAGCCGGTGCCGCCGGCGGTGCCGAGCTTGCCGATGATGGCCAGGATGACGTCCTTGGCCGTCACGCCGAGCGGCAGGCTTCCCTCGACCGCCACGCGCATGTTCTTGGCCGGCTTCTGGATCAGCGTCTGCGTGGCGAGCACGTGCTCGACCTCGGAAGTGCCGATGCCGAAGGCCAGCGCGCCGAACGCGCCGTGCGTCGAGGTGTGGCTGTCGCCGCACACGAT
>JABMNB010000665.1 GCA_013205335.1 Rhodospirillales bacterium | reverse complement strand
CTGTTTTGCCCATCCCTCACTGTGCCAAATTACTGCGAGCCTCAAAGCGCAGAAAGACCGCTATCCACAAGCTTTTCGCGCCCTATGATCTCCCCAATCACCCACTCGATTCCCGGAAGACCCTGAAATATGTGAAGCTTTGGACGAGGTATCGTCGACCATGAACAACATTGCCTCCTTCGCCGCCGACTACAGCGAGGCGCGCGACAAGTTCCTGGCCGCCGCCCGGCTCGCGGGCGCCCAGACCTTCCGCTACGACAATCCGACCAAGGGACCGAAGGGCGAGGCGCTGTCGACCGACGTGGCCTGGGTCGGGCCCACGGACGCCTCGAAGGTGATGGTCACGATCTCGTCCACGCACGGGATCGAGGGCTATTGCGGCTCGGGCTTCCAGGTCGATTGGCTGGCCGGCGTCGGCGCGTCGGGGCTGCCCAAGGGCACCGCGGCGCTGTTCGTGCACGCGATCAACCCCTACGGGTTCGCCTGGACGCGGCGCGTGACCGAGGAAGGCAACGACCTCAACCGCAACTATGTCGACCATTCCAAGCCTTACCCGGTGAACGAAGGCTATCTCGAGATCGCCGACGATCTCGTGCCGGCGGATTTCAGCGAGGCGGGACGGGCGGCGGCCGACGCCAGGCTGGCGGCCTTTCGCCGGAAGGTCGGCGACGTGGAGTTCTTCCGCGCCGTGTCGGGCGGCCAGTACAGCCATGCCGATGGCATGTTCTTCGGCGGCGGCGGAGCCTCCTGGTCGAACCGCACGCTGCACGCCATCGTCGACCGCTATCTGAAGGGCCGTGCGGACGTGGCCGTGGTCGACTTCCATACCGGCCTCGGCCCCTACGGCTACGGCGAACCGATCACCCATTACGACATCGGCACCGGCGGCTCGCGCCGGGTGCGCAACTTCTGGGGCGAGTCGGTAACCGAATCGAAAAGGGGCCAGACGGCCTCGCAGGCCCGCGACGGGCTCGGCCATTACGGGTTGAACCGCGTGCTGGTGGAGCCGCAGACCCGGCTCACCATGTGCACGCTGGAATACGGCACCTTCGATCGCGAGAGCGGCCAGAAGGCGTTCCGGGCCGATCACTGGCTGCACAAATACGGCGACCCGCTGGGCAAGGAAGCCGAGGCCGTGCGCAAGGCGATGCGCCGCCAGTTCTACCCCGAGACCGACGACTGGAAGGAGGCGGTACTGTTCCGTGGCCACCAGGTCGTGCGGCAGGCCATCGCCGGCCTGCAGCGCGGGCCGCTCTAGCTTTTGGGGACAAGCCCTCGAAAAGCCATACCTCCGTTCGGCGATCCTGCTACAAGCCTTTCCATGCGTGCACTCGTGGCGCTGCTGGCTTTCGCGGTCGTGGCGGCTCTCAATTTCCTGTGGTGGTGGGTTCCGAACCGGCCGGTCGATATCGCCGGCTGGAATGCGGCGCCCCTTCATAGCGTCTCGTTCGCCCCCTACCGGCCGGGGCAGAGCCCGCTCACCCGCACCTTCCCGACGCCCGAGCAGATCGAAGAGGATCTCAAGCGCCTGCAGGGCAAGGTCAAGGCGGTACGGACCTATTCCTCGGGCGAAAACCTCGAGACTGTCCCGCAGCGGGCCGGCAAGTACGGGCTGAAGGTCTGGCACGGCGCCTGGCTGAACAACAACGACAAGGAAAATCTCGAGCAGATCAACCTGCTGATCGACCATGCCAACAAGTACAAGGACACGGTCGAACGGGTGATCGTCGGCAACGAGGTCCTGCTGCGCAAGGACCTCACCGCGAACGAGCTGCGCCGCTACATCCGGCAGGTGAAGCAGCGCGTGACGCAGCCCGTCACCTACGCCGACGTTTGGGAATTCTGGCTGCGTAACCCGTCGCTGGCCGATGAGGTCGATTTCATCACGATCCATATCCTGCCGTACTGGGAAGACGAGCCGATCGGCGTGGATCGCAGGGAGGCCGACGGCAAGCTCGCCATCGAGAAGCACCTGGTCGACATCTACAAGAAGGTCCAGGCCCGCTTTCCCGGCAAGACGATCGTCATCGGCGAGACCGGCTGGCCGAGCGACGGGCGCATGCGGTCGGACGCGAGGCCGGGCCGCGTCGAGCAGGTGAAGTATTTTTCGATCTTCCGCACCGCCGCGGAGAGGGAAGGCTTCGAATACAACGTCATCGAGGCGTTCGACCAGTACTGGAAGGCCCGCCAGGAGGGTACCGTCGGCGCCGCCTGGGGCCTGCTGGACGCTCAGCGCCACGACAAGTTCCAACTCGGCAAGCCGGTGGTGGCCGAGCCACGCTGGCAGATCCTGTTCACCATTTCGACGATCGCCGGGGCCCTGCTGCTGCTGGCCTATGCCAGTCGGCGCAAGGCGGGCGAGTGGAAGGGCATCTGCATCTTCGCCCTGTTCGCCCAGCTCGTGGCCACCTGCTACGTGCAGGCCACGTGGATCGACGTGACACGCAATTTCTACTTCGAGCGCACCCTGGGCGTCGCCTTCTGGGCGATCCTCCTGGCCCTGTTCAGCTACGCCCTGCTGCGCGGCATCGCCGACAGTCTGACGGGCAAGATGGCCGATCCGTCGCTCTACGGCGCCCGGGTCCGCGAATCGTGGCGGGCGTGGCGGGAGCTGCCGCGCTATCGCATCGTGCAGCGCGCCGACCTGCTGGCTCAGATACTCTATCTTGCGCTGACGGCCCTCTGCATCTTCTACCTGATCGTGATCAGCATCGACTGGTACGACGGCGTGATCCGCATCGGCGACTGGTTCCGCCAGATCGCCATCGACGGCCGCTACCGCGATTTCCCGATCTGGAGCTTCGTCATCCCGAGTGTCGTGCTGATGCTGTGGAAGACCATCACCATCCTGCGCACCGAGCCGATGGCGCGCGATCGTCGCGTGGCCAAGGCGCTCTCGTTCGGCCGCCTGCTGGGCTACGACGGCAGCCGCGGCTTCGTACGGATGGACCGGCGGCTCAGTCGCTTCGGACCGGTCCTGCCCGAAATCGTGCTGGCTGCGATGCTGATTTTCTGGGCCATCGTGCTGGTCGTGACCGAAGGCGCGATCAAGCTGCATGACGGCGGCGCCGGCGGATTCGTTTCGGCGGACGGCGGCCGCTGGGTCATCCGCACGTTGTTCTGGAACACCCAGGCCAACTGGTTCGCTTTCCTGGCGATGCTGATGTCCGTTCCCTACATCGCCACCATCTACATCTCGGTGCGGGAGCCACTGGCAGAATTGCCTCCGGACTCCTATACCAGCAAGTGGTAGGCGCTGAGCCGGGAGTTACGAGATGGAAATCAAGGGTGAATACAGGATCGCAGCGTCGCGCGAGAAGGTCTTCGCGGCGCTGAACGATCAGGCCGTGCTGCAGGCCTGCATTCCGGGCTGCGAGTCGCTGGAGATGCTATCTCCCACCGAGATGACGGCCAAGGTCCGCCTGCGCATCGGTCCCGTGAGTGCTGCGTTCTCAGGCAAGGTCACGCTCTCCGACATCGATCCGCCGAACGGCTACAAGATCACCGGCGAAGGGCAGGGCGGCGTCGCCGGCTTCGCCAAGGGCGGTGCCGTGGTGGCGCTCACGGCGGACGGCGACGACACTATCCTGAAATACGACGTCGACGCCCAGGTCGGCGGCAAGATTGCCCAGGTCGGGGCTCGCCTGATCGCCGGGACGGCCAAGAAGCTGGCCGATCAGTTCTTCGGAAAGTTCGCCGAGCGAGTCGGTGCGCCGCCACCCGTCGCAGCCGCGTGATGACGATGCCTCCGTCAGGGCCAGCGTCCGGGCCGGCGTCGGGTCCGTCGGGAGATCCGCCGCCGCCCGTGCCGTCTGCTGCAGCGCAGCGTGGTTTTCGTCACTGGACGATCATCGGCGCCGGTGCAGCCGTCCTGATCCTCGTATTTCTTGCGAGTCGTTAGCAGTTAGCGACTGTAACTTGCAATTCCCTTGACCGCCATGTGAAGGGCTTGCGAGAGTCTGGGGCAATGCCCGGCGGAAGCCCTTCGGTGCGGCCGCGCGAACCAATACGTGAGGGGAGAAGAGTATGACCATTTCCGTCGCCATGACCGTCAACGGCAAGGCCGTGTCGGGCAAGGTCGAGGCGCGCACGCTGCTGGTTCAGTTCCTGCGCGAGAATCTCGGCATGACTGGCACCCATGTCGGTTGCGACACCAGCCAGTGCGGCGCCTGCGTCGTTCATGTCGACGGTCAGTCGATCAAGTCTTGCACCATGCTCGCGGTCCAGGCCGAGGGCGCGAAGGTCATGACCATCGAAGGCCTCGCGCCCAGCGCCGAGAAGCTGCACCCGATGCAGGAAGCCTTCCGCGACAATCATGCCCTGCAGTGCGGCTTCTGCACCCCGGGCATGGTGATGAGCGCCATCGACATGGTGAAGCGTCACAACTACGAGCTCGACGAGGCCACGGTGCGCCGCGAGCTCGAAGGCAATCTCTGCCGTTGCACCGGCTACCACAACATCGTGAAGGCAATCCTGGCCGCTGCGCCGGCTATGAAATCCGCAGGGGTGTAAGCCATGACCTCCGCCACTGGAATCGGTGCCCGCGTTCTGCGTACGGAAGACAAGCGCTTCCTGACCGGGACCGGACGCTATGTCGACGATCTGCCCCTCGCACGGGCGACCTACGCGTATTTCCTGCGTTCGCCGCATGCCCATGCGAAGATCAAGAGCATCGACATTGCCGCGGCGGAGAAGCATCCAGGCGTCGTCAATATTTTCACTGGCAAGGATCTTGTCGACGCCAAGGTGGGCGGCCTGATCTGCGGCTGGGTGGTCAAGGACAAGCATGGCGACCCCCACAAGGCGCCACCGCATCCGGTGATGGCCGTCGACACCGTGCGCTATGTCGGCGACACCGTCGCGATGATCGTGGCCAACAGCCATGACGAGGCCCGGGACGCCGCCGAGGCGATCAAGGTCGACTACGAGGTCCTGCCGGCCAACGTCGATCTCGCCCGGGCGTTCGACAAGGGCGTGCCTCAGGTTCATGCCGAGGCGCCGGGCAACCTGATCTACGACTGGGAGATCGGCGTGAAGGCCGATGTCGAGGCGGCGTTCGCCAAGGCGGCGCACGTCACCAAAATGGACATCGTCAACAACCGCCTGATCCCCAATGCCATGGAGCCGCGCGCCGCCGCGGCGGAGTACGACAAGGGCACGGGCAACTACACGCTGTGGTCGACCTCGCAGAACCCGCACGTGCTACGCCTGATCCTGTCGGCGTTCGTGCTGGGCATCCCCGAGCATAAGTTGCGTGTGATCGCCCCCGATGTCGGCGGGGGCTTCGGCAGCAAGATCTTCTGCTATGCTGACGAGACGATGGTCTGCTGGGCCGCCTCGCGGGTCGGCCGGCCGATCAAGTGGACGGCCGAGCGCAGCGAGTCCTTCCTGACCGACTGCCACGGCCGCGACCATGTCACCCATGCCGAGCTGGCGCTCGACAAGGAGGGCAAGTTCCTCGCCCTCAAGGTCGAGACGATCGCCAACATGGGCGCCTACCTGTCGACTTTCGCGACGGCGGTGCCGACCTATCTGTACGCGACGCTGCTGGCCGGCCAGTACACGACGCCGCTCATCTACGCCAACGTGAAGGCGGCCGTGACGAACACGGCGCCGGTCGATGCGTATCGGGGCGCCGGTCGCCCCGAAGCGACGTTCGTCGTCGAGACGATCGTCAGCAAGGCGGCGGCCGAGCTGAAGATGGACCCGGCGGAGCTGCGCCGGAAGAACTTCATCCCGACCACGGCCTTCCCGTACCAGACGCCGGTGGCGCTGCAGTACGATTCGGGTAACTACCCGCCGATCATCGACGAGGCGATGAAGATCGCCGACTACCCGGGATTCGAGGCGCGGCGGGCCGAGGCCAAGGCGCGCGGCAAGCTGCGCGGCATCGGCTTCTCGTCCTACATCGAGGCCTGCGGCCTGGCGCCGTCGCAGGTCGTCGGCTCGCTCGGGGCCGGCGTCGGCCAGTGGGAGTCGGCGCAGATCAAGTTCAACCCGACCGGCAATGTCCAGGTCATGACCGGAGCGCACAGCCACGGCCAGGGTCACGAGACGACCTTCGCCCAGCTCATCCACGACAAGCTCGGCGTGCCGATGGACCAGATCGAGATCGTCCACGGCGATACCGCGACCACGCCTTTCGGTATGGGCACCTACGGCAGCCGCTCGCTGGCCGTCGGCGGCTCAGCGATCATGAAGGCGACCGACAAGATCATCGCCAAGGGCAAGAAGATTGCGGCCCATCTGATGGAAGCCGACGTGGCCGACGTCGTGTTCGAGAACGGCACCTTCAAGGTGGCGGGCACGGACAAGAACGTGCCGCTGGCCCAGGCGGTGTTCGCCGCCTACGTGCCGCACAATTACCCGCACGCCGAGCTCGAGCCGGGCATGGACGAGAACGCCTTCTACGACCCGGCGAACTTCGTCTATCCGTCCGGCACTCAGATCTGCGAGGTCGAGATCGACCCGGACACCGGCATCGTCGAAGTCATCGCCCATACCGCGGTCGACGATTTCGGCAACATCATCAATCCGATGATCGTCGAGGGACAGGTGCATGGCGGCATCGTCCAGGGCGTCGGCCAGGCGCTGTTCGAGGGCGCGGTCTACGACAAGGCCACCGGCCAGCTCGTGAGCGGCTCGTTCATGGACTACACCATGCCGCGCGCCGACAACTTCCCGTCGTTCAAGCTCGGCTACAAGGTCACCCCATGCCCGCACAATCCGCTGGGCGTGAAGGGATGTGGCGAGGCAGGGGCGATCGCGGCGCCCGCGGCCGTGATGAATGCGGTTCACAACGCGCTGGCGCCGATCGGCGTCAAGCACGTGGAAATGCCCGCCACGCCGCTCAACGTGTGGCAATCGATCCAGGGCGCCCAGCGCGCGGCGGCCGAGTAAACGGAGGAAATCCAGATGTACGATTTTGCCTATCATCGCCCCAAGTCGGTCGCCGACGCGATCGCCCTGCTCAAGGGCAAAGAAGAAGCCCGTCCGATGTCGGGCGGCATGACGCTGATCCCGACGCTGAAGCAGCGCCTGGCGCGGCCGAGCGACGTCGTCGATCTCGGCGACGTCAAGGAACTCGCCGGCATCAAGCTCGAGGGCGCCAACGTCGTCATCGGCGGCATGACCAAGCACGCCGAGGTCGCCACCTCCGCCGACGTGAAGAGCCACATCCCGGCGCTGGCCGAGCTGGCCGGCCACATCGGCGACCCCCAGGTCCGCAATCGCGGCACCATGGGTGGCTCGGTGGCCAACAACGATCCGGCGGCGGACTATCCCGCGGCCGTCGTGGCGCTGAACGCCACGGTGACGACCAACACCGGCAAGCACGCGGCCGACGGCTTCTTCAAGGGGCTGTTCGAGACGGCGCTGGGCGAGGGCGAGATCGTCACCTCGATCAGCTTCCCCAAGGCCGAGAAGGCCGCGTACATGAAGTTCCCGAACCCGGCCTCGCGCTATGCGATGGTCGGCGTGTTCGTCGCCAAGACGGCGTCGGGCGTGCGCGTCGCGGTGACCGGTGCCGGCCCCTGCGTCTTTCGCGTGAAGGCGATGGAAGAGGCGCTCGCCAAGAATTTCTCCTCGGCCGCGATCAAGGACATCAAAGTGTCGGCCACGGACCTCAACAGCGACATCCACGGCAGCGCCGAATACCGCGCCCACCTGGTGGGCGTGATGGCCCGCCGTGCCGTCGACGCCGCCAACAAGTAGCCGTCCGACTTTTCAGGGATTAACGTCGGGGCGCCCCCAACCGGGCGCCCCTTTCGTTTGAGGGCGCCTCTGCGCGGGTGCCCTTTGTCTGAGGTGGGTGAAGCATGAAAGCTCTTGTGACGGGCTTCGATCCGTTCGGTGGCGACGAGGTCAATCCCTCGTCCCTGGCGGTGAGCCGGCTGAAGAAGAAGATCGGGAAGGTGACCGTGGTGACCGCGGTCCTGCCGACCTCCTACGCTAAATCCGCCAAGGTGCTGCGCGAGGCGATCGAAAAGGCCAAGCCCGACATCGTGCTGTGCGTCGGCCAGGCTGGCGGCCGCACCGAACTGTGTCTCGAGCGGGTCGGCATCAACGTCCAGGATGCGCGCATTCCGGACAACGACCGCAAGCAACCGATCGATGTGCCGGTGCGGGCCGGAGGCCCGGCGGCGCACTTTGCGACATTGCCCATCAAGGCCTGCGTGGCGGAGATGCGCAAGGCGGGCCTGCCGGCCGTCGTGTCGAACACCGCCGGCACCTTCGTGTGCAATCACATCCTCTATGCGCTGATGGATATCATCGAGACCCATCCGGCGAAAATGCGCGGCGGTTTCCTGCACATTCCTTATGTCCCGGAGCAGGCCGCGCGGCTGGGCGGCGCCCCGTCGATGGCCGTCGCCGACATCGTGCGCGGCATCGAGATCATCGTCGCGACCAGCGCGGCGCGCGCGACGGACATTCACACAGTCGAAGGCCGGATTTCGTAGATTCTGCGTCGTCCTGAGCGGAGCCGCCCGTAGGGCGGCGCAGTCGAAGGACCTCTTTTTCGGCGCACGTTCTGTCGAAACGAAAAGAGGCCCTCCGACTACGCTGCGCTTTGCTAAGGGCGACGGGTCTACTGGTTCGTCGTCACTCCGCCGCGAGGGCGAGCGGTGGTGGGGCGTGGTGGGCC
This sequence comes from Rhodospirillales bacterium, assembly GCA_013205335.1. Classification (GTDB taxonomy): domain Bacteria; phylum Pseudomonadota; class Alphaproteobacteria; order Reyranellales; family Reyranellaceae; genus Reyranella. Next base: position 6,425 of record JABMNB010000665.1, on the reverse strand, counting down.
GGTGAGGACTCGGCGGCGGCCTCCGGTTTCTTCACCCGGAACCAGGCGGCATAGAGCGCCGGCAGGAACAGGAGCGTCAGGGCGGTCGCGACCAGCAGGCCACCCATCAGCGCCACGGCCATCGGGCCCCAGAAGACGCTGCGCGACAGCGGGACCATGGCGAAGATCGCCGTGCCGGCCGTCAGCAGGATCGGGCGGGCGCGGCGCACCGTGGCGTCGATCACCGCGTTCCACTTGCTGTGGCCGGCCGCGATGTCCTGGTCGATCTGGTCCACGAGGATCACCGAGTTGCGCATGATCATGCCGGCCAGTGCGATGACGCCCAGCAGCGAGACGAAGCCGAACGGCTGGTTGAACAGCAGCAGGAACAGCGACACGCCGATCAGGCCGAGCGGGGCGGTCAGCAGGACCAGCGCCAGCTTCGAAAAGCTCTGCAACTGCAGCATCAGGAACAGGATCATCAGGAAGGCCATCAGCGGCATCATCTTGAAGATCGAGGCCTGGCTCTTGGCCGATTCCTCCTGGTCGCCGCCGACCTCGATGCGATAGCCGGGCGGCAGGGACGCGCGGACCGGCGCCAGCGCCTTGTCGATGCGGGCGGCCACGTCCGGTCCCTGCACGCCGTCGGCCACGCCGGCGCGGACGGTCATCAGCAGGTCCTTGTTGCGCCGCCACAGGATCGGCTCCTCAAGCTCGAACTTCAGCGTCGCGAGCTGGGCCAGCGAGACGACGCCGCCCGTGGAGGTGCGGATGTTGATCGCCTCCAGCCCCTCGACGCTCAGCCGCTCCGGCGCGACAGCGCGGGCGACGACGTCGATCGACTCGGTACGCTCGCGATACTGGGTCACGGTGATGCCGGTCAGCAGGGTCTGCAGCGTGTTGCCCAGCGCCTGCGAGTCGACGCCCAGGGCGCGGGCCTTGGCCTGGTCGACTTCGAGGCGCACGGTCTTGGCCAGTTCGTTCCAGTCGAAGTTTACGTCGCGCGTCGCGGGATCGGCCTTGAAGACCTGGCGCACCTGCTCGGCCACGTCGCGGACCTGCTGCGGATCGTCGCCCAGCACGCGGAACATCACCGGGTAGCTGACCGGCGGGCCGTTCTGCAGGCGCTGGACGCGGGCGCGTACGGCCTCGAAATCCTGCTTGAAGAGATCATCGAGCGCGGCGACGACGCGTTCGCGGGCCACCAGATCCTTGGTCATGACGATGATCTGGCCGAAATTGGCATTGGACAGTTCCGGCACCGTCGGCAGGTAGAAGCGCGGGGTGCCGGCGCCGACGTAAGCCGTGTACGAGGCGATGTCGGCGTTGTTGCCCAGCCACGCCTCAAGCTTGCGGACCTCGGCGTCGGTCGCGGCCCACGAGGCGCCCTGCGCCAGCTTCATGTCGACGATCAGCTCGGGCCGGTTCGCGGTCGGAAAGAACTGCTTCGACACCAGGCCGAACACCGCGATCGACCCCACGAAGGCCAGCGCCGTGATGACGATCGTGGTCTTGCGCCAGGTGACGCACCACACGACGGCCTTCCGGAAGAGCGTGTAGAGGCGCCCGTTGTAGGGATCGTGATGCTGGACCTTGGGCGTCGGCAGCAGGTGGTAGCCCATCCACGGCGTGAACAGCACGGCCACGAACCACGAGATGATCAACGACAGACCGACCACCCAGAAGATCGAATTCGTGTATTCGCCGGCGCTGGAACGCGCGAAGCCCACCGGCACGAAGCCGACGGCGGTGACCAGCGTACCGGTCAGCATGGGGAAGGCGGTCGACGTATAGGCGTAGGTCGCGGCCTCGAGGCGGCTCGCACCCTGTTCGAGCTTCACCATCATCATCTCGACCGCGATGATTGCGTCGTCGACCAGCAGGCCCAGGGCAATGATCAGTGCGCCGAGTGAAATCCGCTGGAAATCGATGCCCAGCAGCAGCATGCCCACGAAGGTGATGGCCAGTACCAGTGGCACCGACAGCGCCACGATCACGCCGGTGCGGATGCCGAGACTGATGAAGGAGACGATCAGCACGATGGCCAGCGCCTCGAGCAGCGAGGCGCTGAACTCCTCGAACGACTTGCTCACGACCTCCGGCTGGTTGGCGATGCGATGCACGGTGATGCCGACCGGCAGATCGGCTTCGACCTGGGCCATCGTCTTTTCGAGCACCTGGCCGAGCTTTTCCACGTTGCCGCCCGGCGCCATGACGATGCCGAGGCCGATCACCGGCTTGCCGCCGAAGCGCATCGCGAGCTGGCGCGGGTCCTGGTAGCCGCGCCTGATCTCGGCAACGTCCCCCAGGGTGAGCGTCTGGCCGTTGGCACTGAAGGGCAGTGCCATGAGATGCGCCGCAGAGGTCGGTGCGCCGTCGACGCGGACGGTCACCCGCTCGCCCCTGGTCTCGACCGTGCCGGTGGCCACGATGGCGTTCTGGCGACGCACCACCTCGAGAATCTGGTCGACCGGTACTCCCAGCATCGCCAGACGCGTGTGACTAAACTCGATGTAGATCTTCTCGTCCTGCAGGCCGAACAGGTCGGCCTTGGTGACGTCGGGGACGCGCAACAGGCGCTGTCGCACCGACTTGGCGATCTCCTTGACCTCGGCGGCCGAGAAACCGTCGGCCTCGAAGGCCCAGATCAGACTGTAGGTGTCGCCGAATTCGTCGTTGAAGAAGGGGCCGACCACGCCCTGCGGCAGCGAGCCCCTGATGTCGCCGACCTTCTTTCGTACCTGATACCAGAGGTCGGACACCTTGCCCGGCGGCGTGTCGTCCCGCAGGGAAACGTAGATCACCGTCTCGCCGGGCTTGGTGTAGCTGGTGACGTTGAAGAAATAGGGCAGCTCCTGCAGCTTGGTCTCGATCTTCTCGGTGACCTGCTGCTCGACCTCGCGCGACGTGGCGCCGGGCCACGCCGCCGACACGACCATCTGCTTGATGGTGAAGGGCGGGTCTTCGGCGCGGCCGAGATTGAAGAAGGCGTAAACGCCGGCCAGCGTCAGCGCGATCATGAAGAACACGGTGAGCGTGCTGTACTTCAGCGCCAGTGCCGAGAGGTTGGTGCGGGTGTTCATGGGTCGTCTCCCCGTGGAACGAAGTCGGTGGGGCGAGGCCGTTAGCGTGCCGCCTGTTGCTGCTGTTGCAGCGGCTTCACCTTCTGGCCGGACTCGAGCTTGTGGACGCCCGCGGTGGCGATCAGCTCGCCCTCCCTGACGCCGGACAGAATGGCGGCCGTGTCGTCGCGCCAGCGCGCGATCACGACGGGACGCAGTTCCACCGTGCCGGTGTCCCGGTTCACCACCCAGACGGCGGGCTGCGTCCCACGCTGGAAGATGGCGGACAGCGGCACTTCGGCGACCGGCGCGGCGTCGGGCCGCTCGAAGCCCAGGGTCGCGGTCATGCCGAGGCCGATGAACTCCGGCGGATCGATGACGCTGAACCGCGCGGCATAGGTGCGGGTCACCGGATCGGCGCTGGGCGAAAGCTCGCGCAGTCTGGCGGCGTGACGCCGGCCGGGGTCAGACCACAGTTCGAAGCTGGCGCTCGGATTTTCGCGCACGACCTTCAGCCGATGCTCGGGGACACCGACCACGATCTCGAGTTCGTCCGTCCGCGCGACGCGCACGACGCCCTGACCCTGGGCCATGACCTGACCGACTTCGGCCTGGACGGCGGTCACGACGCCCGCGGTGTCGGCACGCAGGACCGTGTAGGCAAGGTTGTTTTCAGCCGAGGCGAGCTGGCTTTTGGCCTGATCGACGCGGGCCTGGGCGGTCGAGGAGAGTGATTGGCGCTGGTCGAGGGTCTGCGGCACGAAGGCCGTGCTTCCGCGCAGGTTCAGGTAGCGCTCGTGATCGGCCCTGGCGCGCGAATGGTCGGCATCCGCCGAGGCGAGAGCGGCGCGCGCATTGTCGACGGCCAGCTTGTAGTCCGAGGGGTCGAGCGATGCGATGACGTCGCCCGGTTTCACGATGGCGCCGAGGTCGACGGCGCGCTGGACGATCTTGCCCGAGACGCGGAAACCTAGGGTGCTCTCGATGCGGGGAACGACAGTGCCGGCCAGCAGCAGGGCCTGGCTCTGCCGGCGATAGGTGATCTCCGCGACGCGCGCCGGGCGGATGACCGGTTCGCTGGCGGCGGTCACCCGGGCGGCGGTCGAGGTGAACGAGAAGGCGGCGAAGGCGCCTCCCGCCAGGACCACGGCGAATGCGCCGAGGGCGACCGCCTTCAGGGGCAACTTGCGGGGAAGCTGAGCGTTTGGGAGACGCATGGCGGGACATCCTTCGGACGTTTACTATCGAGCGAGACAAAGACTAAACGTCGTTAACTTATCATTGATAAGTTAGCGATGTTCATATAAGAGTCAAGGGCAGGAGAACCCGAGTGAACGCGTTTCCAACAGCGGCGACGGGCGGCCGGAAGAAGCGCGGCGAGGGCCATACCCGCCGCGAGGAAATCCTTGAGGCCGCCAAGGAACTGTTTCTGGAGCAGGGCTATGAGGCCACGACCATCCGCAGGATCGCGGACAGGGTCGGCGTGTCGGCGCCCGCGCTATACCTGTACTTTCAGGACAAGGAGCAGATGATGCTCGCCCTCTGCGATCAGACCTTCGCGGTGCTGATCGAGAGCATCGGTGAGATCGAGAACACCGTCACGGATCCGCGTGAGCGAGTCCGCCGCTTCGGCGAGGCCTACCTGAAGTTTGGGCTGGCCCATCCCGACGAATACAAACTCATCTTTCTCGGCTCGAACATTCCGGAATCGATCCGCAAGCTCGGCCATCGCATGCCGACGGACGATCCGACGCGCCCCGGCATTGGCGGCGCCCTCGTGTTCCAGCGCCTGGTCGCGATGCTGGTCGAGGCAAAGGAAGGCGGCCTCAAGCTCAATTATCCGCCCGATACCTGTGCCGAACTCTGCTGGATGGGCATCCACGGTGTCGTCGCGGCGTTGATCCTCAAGCCCGACTTCCCGTGGTCGAACCGCGACCTGCTGGGGACCGGCATGCTCGACATCGTGCTGAACGGCGTGATCGCCGCCGCCTGATCGTCAGGTCGCGACGGGGACGGCCTTCTTCGCAGCCGCCCGCGCGCGGAGAAGTTTCGCCAGGCCCCAGGTCGCTGCGGCCCCGGCCACCAGCACGCCGATGCCGATCAGCGGGCGATACCACAGCCAGCCGAGCGCGATCACGACCGGCGCGACCGCCATCGTGCAGACCAGCGCCACGAGAAACGTGCCGGCGCCCATCACGTCGCCGAGCAGCGGAATGACGCTGGCTGCGACACTCAGCGGCCGCAGCACGAGGCCGAATCCGATCAGCATCAGGACCACGCCGCACAGCCGCAGGATCCAGGTGAGGGTGACGTTCTCCTCCTCCGCATGCTGGAACATGATCGCGGCGGGGACGGTTCCGGGCGAGATCAGTTCCACCGTCGTGCCGGTACGGGTGGGAAAGGGCGCGAAGCCCGCTCCCGACTGCGCGGCAACGACACTGGCCATTTGCAGCGGCACTTCCGAGAACGAGATGCGCATGTCGCCGATCGCTGGCTGCGACCGGTCGCGGCCGACGTACAGCACGCCGTCATTCACCGAGACCGGCTTGTTGACCCGGATCTCGAGCGCGTTGGCCTGGGCCTCGCTCACTTCCAGCCGCCTGGCTTCGCCAAAGCTGTGCAGTAGAGAATCGGGAACCGCGAACGCGCCGAGACGCGTGCCGGCTGCCAGCGACTCGCGGGAGCGGTAGGTCATCACCGGGTTGGTATGGCCGCGCGGCTCCTTGAAGCGGTCCGAATCGATCGGCTGTTCCGACCAGGTGCGGACGTACTTGTAGGTCGTCGTGCGTTCCTCGCCGCCGCCGAACTTGCCGCGCGTCTCGCTGTGCGTCTCTTCCTTCCACTGGTAGACGTCGACGTGACGCTCCAGCCGCACGCCGCGGGCGCGGACGGCGAAGTCGGGATCGGCGACCGGACCAGCGGTCGACAGCACGCCGCTCACATGGATCAGCCTGCCGGCGTTGCCCGGATCCACGGCGTCGGCAGGGACGCTTCGCACGATGCCGGCGCCTTCGCTCAGACCCTGCGCCGTCCTGATCGCACGACCTTCGTTCCAGAACAGCAGGCCGATCGACACGACGATGGCCAGCAGCCCGATCAGGACACCGACGATCGCCTGACCGAGGCGGGAGAGCCACGATGTGCTGGTGACCTCGGTAATCTGATCGACGCCGCGTTGTTCCATGGAAACCTGCCCCTGGACTGGGCGCGGAGACTAGGTGGTGTGGACAGTTATCTGATCCATAGGACGATAGCGGCGAGAGTGACGACGGCAAAGTAGTTGCGTGCGGTTTTCTCGAAGCGTGTGGCGACCCGTCGGAACTGCTTGAGCTTTGAGAAGCAGCACTCGATCAGATGACGCTGAGCATAGAGATGCTTGTCGAT
>JABMNB010000664.1 GCA_013205335.1 Rhodospirillales bacterium | reverse complement strand
TCTCGAAGGATGGGCGACAGCCGCCGTGCTCGTGCCCACCCTTCGAGACGCATCGCTGCGCGATGCTCCTCAGGGTGAGGTTTTAGGGGCTGTTCATAGCCTCTTGTTTTTGCTGCATTCATTTCGAGTCAGACTCTCAGGAACATTACGCGATCGACATCGTAGACGATGCCGTCCGCGGCCGGCTGATCGGCCGCCGATGTGCCGTTCTCGGTGATGAAGATGTCCTTCACCTGCCAGAGCCGGGCGGCGTGGCGCGGCGCCACGTCTTCCCCGTAGCGATTGTAGTGGTCGACGCTGACATCGCCGGTCGAGCCGTCGCGGATGCGGCCTGGCTCCCGGGTGAACGTGTCCCGGATCGAGGAGCCGCGACCACCTTCCCGGGCGGCCCCTTCGACCTGGTAGGCCGAGGTGGCGGTGCCCCAGCGGAAGCCTTCGGGAAAGGCCGGCGCCGACCGGCGTGGGCCTTGCGGTGGGCGGGAGGCGGTGTGGGCCGATCCGTAGGCGGTCGCGGCAAGGGTCGCCGCACCCGCCGCAGTGAGCAGGGCGCGGCGGCGGGTCAGGGTGGCAAGCATCAGGCTGAGCGGCTCCCGTCGGTCATCGACCGTCCGAAGCATCTGCTGTGCCAGTCCACCGCCCTCGCCCGTCGGGGGACGAGGCGGTTCGTCCCGGTTCAGGTGCTTTCGTTACTCAGCACGTCGCCGAACAGCGCCCAGGTCTCGCCGTTGAAGGCCGAGAGCCGGACCGACTGGATGGGATAGAAGTCGGTCGGGCTGGTGTTGATGCGAATGCCGGGCAGCAGCAGGGGAACTTCGAGGTTCTTCATGCTGGCGGCCTGCTTCATGAGATTCTCACGCGTAAGCTGGTCGCCGCAGGCGGTGAGGCAGTGCCGCATCGTGGCGGAGACCGCATAGGCGTAGACGTTGCCCGAATCGGCCGGATTGGCATCGGGCAGGTACTTCTTCATCCACGCGTCCCATTCCTTGTAGTCCGCGTCGTTGACCCATTGCTTGTCGGTCGCGTCCTTCAGATAGGACGCGGTAATGATGCCCTTGCTGTTGTCGAAGCCGGCGGGCTTCAGCACCGCAGCCACGGAGGCCGAGACGTTGGCGAGATAGTGGTCGGGCTTCCAGCCGAGGTCCGCGACCTTGCGAATGGCCTGCGCCGCAGCCTTGGGCGCGCAGTCGTTGAAGAAGACGTTGGCGCCGGAGCTCTTGATCTGGATGATCTGACTGTCGACGGTCGGGTCGGTGACTTCATAGCTGACCTTGGCTGTGACGTACTTTTCGTTCTCCTTGCCGAGGCCCGCCAGGAAGCCGCCGACATAGTCCTTACCCGAATCGTCGTTCTGGTAGATTATGCCGATGCGCAGGTCCTTGAGATTGTCCTTGTGCTTGGCGAGTGCGTGCTTGGCGTAGATCGCCCCCTCGGTGTGATAGTCGGGCTGCCAGCCCATGGTCCACGGGAAGTTCTTGGGATCGCCCCACTTGGAGGCGCCGGTGGCGACGAAAAGCTGCGGCACCTTCTTCTGGTTCAGGTACTTCTGCACGACCGTGTTGGTCGGCGTGCCGAGCAACTGGAAGATCGCGAAGACCTTGTCGTCCTCGACGAGCTTGCGGACCATCTCGACGGTCTTGGGCGGCACGAAGCCGTCGTCGTAGGTGATGAAGTTGATCCTGCGGCCGTTGATGCCGCCATTGTCGTTGACCATCTTCCAGTAGGCTTCGATCGCCTTGCCGATCGTGCCGTAGGCCGAGAGCGGGCCGCTGTACGGGTTGGTATGGCCGAGCTTGATTTCCTTGTCGGTGACCCCCGGATCGTACTTCTTCTGGGCATTTGCGATGTAGGGAGCGAACGCGAACGCAGCACTGCCGGCCGCGAAAACGCGGCGACGCATCTTGGTCATTTCTTTCCTCCAGTCGTCGTTATTAGAGCAGGTGGCCTGCTCGCTCCGCCTTGGTGCGAAGATAGTTCTCGTTGTGCCCGTTGGACGGGAAGGAATGCTGGACGCGCGCCGCGACCTCGATGCCGTAGCGTTCGAGCTGGGCGATCTTCTCGGGATTGTTGGTCATCAGTCGCACGCGCTGGATGCCCATGCGCGAGAGCATGGTGGCGGCCGGCGCATAGATGCGCTCGTCGGCGTCGAAGCCGAGCTGCTCGTTGGCATCGATCGTATCGAAGCCGTCGTCCTGAAGCTCGTAGGCACGCAGCTTGTTGACGAGACCGATGCCGCGGCCTTCCTGCGCGAGATAGAGCAGCACGCCCGATCCATGCCGGGCGATCTCGGTGATGGCGCTGCGCAGCTGCACACCGCAATCGCAGCGCAGCGAGCCCAGCAGGTCGCCGGTGAAGCACTCCGAATGGAGGCGGATCAGGACGGGCTCGGTCGGATCGATTTCGCCCACGACGATGGCGAGATGTTCCTTGCCGCCGTCGCTGGGACGCCAGGCGAGGATGCGGGCGTTCTCGGCGCCCTCGAGCGGCACATGCGCCTGCGCGACCTGCTGCAGCGTGCGCGCCGCGGTTTCCTCGTAGCCCGCCACGTCGGCGGCATCGACATAGACGAGATCCTGCTCGCGGGCCCAGTCGCGCCGCTTGTTGCTCCGATCGCGGGTCAGCGGTCCGAGAACCACGGCCGGCAGGAGGCGCGAGAGCTTGGCGAGTTCGATCGCCGTCTGCGCGATGTCGGGCGCATGGCTGGCCACCGGCCGGGAGAGGTGGCGAAGGGCGACGTGACGGCCGGTCCGGTCGCTTTCGTGCGGCCGCAGGATGACGTCGACCGGGACGCCTTCCGGCAGGTCGATGGTGATCGGCTTGTTGGTTTCGCCCATGCCGCCCGCGATATGCGGGGGGATCTCCATGCCGATCGCCTCGGCGCGGCGGCGCGTCGTGACCAGCACCGGGGCGCTCTGGGCCAGGCCCTGCAAGCGCTGCAGGGCACGCGGGCCACAGGATTCGGCGGCGATCACGAGGCCGCCGGCGCCGTGTTCGTCGCGCAGCACCACGATCCCGCCGCGGCGCAGCTCCGCCATGGCACGCTCGACGGCGGCAACTGCAGACGCGCTGCGGGACTGGGCCAGGCTGGAATTCATAACTCTAGGTATCACGCCACGGGATTTCGCCGAAGTGAACCACTTTTGTGCCCAGATCGTACCGGATAGAGTGTAATTCGAGATAGCTGACAGGTAGCAAACGCATGTCCGTGAACAATCGTGGCAAGAAAATCCTGTTGGTCGATGACGACCAGGCGTTGCGCTCGGTGCTCGCCGAGCAGCTCGACCTCTACGACGGCTTCACCACCATCCAGGTCAGCACCGCCGCGGAAGGGCTGGAGAAGGCCAAGCTCGCCCATTACGACGCCATTCTGCTCGACATCGGTCTTCCCGATATGGATGGCCGCGAGCTTTGCAAGCTGATGCGCCGCCAGGGCGTGCGCGCGCCGGTCATCATGCTGACCGCGGCCGACAGCGATGCCGATACGATCCTCGGCCTGGAATCGGGCGCAAACGACTATGTGACCAAGCCGTTTCGCATCAACGTCCTGCTCGCGCGCCTGCGCGCGCACCTGCGCCAGCACGAGCGCAGCGAGGACGCCGTCATGACGATCGGCCCCTATGAATTCCACCCTGCGGCCAAGATGCTGATGGAGAAGGACGGAAAGAAGAAGGTCCGCCTGACCGACAAGGAAGCCTCGATCCTGAAGTATCTGTTCCGGGCCGGCGACCGGCCGGTCGCCCGGGACATCCTGCTGAACGAGGTCTGGGGCTACAACGCCGGCGTGACGACCCACACGCTGGAGACCCATATCTATCGCCTGCGCCAGAAGATCGAGAAGGACCCGGCCACTGCCGCGATCCTGTTGACCGACCGCGGCGGCTATCGGCTCCATCCCTAGTGAAGGAGGCTCTTGCCAATAGGTGAACGGAGCGTCATCTTTTCGGCAAGCAACAGAAACGAGCCCCGGGAGGGCGACGCCATGAGCACGCAGCGGATCTACGCCCTGCCCGTCGAGGTGACGCAGTGGAAGTTCGACGGCGCGACCGACCTCCAGTTCAACTGGGAATATGACGATGGCTCCTCGGCGCTGCTCGAGCTCTACGAGAAGGGCAAGCAGCAGCAGTGGGACGCCAGCACCCGGCTGGACTGGTCGCTCGAACTCAACCCCGACAATCCGATGGAGCTGAAGGACGAGGCGATCTCGATCTACGGCACGGATCACTGGAACAGGATGACGGAGAAGGAGAAGAGCTGGCTGCGGCTCCATCTCCAGGCCAACTCGATCTCGCAGTTCATGCATGGCGAGCAGGGTGCCCTGATCGCCACCGCCAAGATCGTCGGCACCGTTCCCGACATGAATGCCAAGTTCTATGCCGCCACCCAGGTGATGGACGAGGCGCGCCACGTCGAGGCCTACAAGCGGCTGCTGCACGAGAAGTTCAAGGTCGCCTATCCGATCAACAAGGCGCTGCAGACCCTTCTGGAGCAGACGCTGACCGATCGCCGCTGGGACATGACCTATCTCGGCATGCAGGTGCTGATCGAAGGCCTGGCACTGGCCGCCTTCCAGTCGATCCGCGACAAGGCGGGCAATACGCTGGCCGGCGCGGTCAACGCCTATGTCATGCAGGACGAGGCGCGCCATGTATCGTTCGGGCGCCTGGCCCTGCGCGAATACTATCCGCACCTGTCGGACGCCGAGCGTGACGAGCGCGAGGAGTTCCTGGTCGAGGCACTCTATTTCATGCGCGACCGCTTCAACCAGTCGGAGGTCTGGGAGCGGCTGGGCCTGCCGGTCAAGATGCTCGACGAGATCCACTATAATTCCAAGCAGATGAATTCCTTCCGCGGCCGCCTGTTCAGCCGCGTGGTGCCGACGGTGAAGGATATCGGCCTGTGGGGCCCCCGGGTGCAGAAGGCCTTCGCCGAGATGGGCGTGATGGATTACGCCAAGATCGATGTCGGCGAGCTGCTCGCCAACGATGGCCGGGTGGCCGACGAGTTCGACAGGAAGATGTTCGTCGACAAGGCGATCGCGGCGGAATAGCCGCGCTCAGAGCAGCAGCAGCAAGACCAGAAGCGCGGCCGGCACGAGCAGCGGATAGGCCATGGTCGACAACAGCAAACCACCGATCACCGCGCCCACGAGATAGCCGGCCCAGGTCAGCGCCAGCAGCCATGTATTCACGGCGGAGGGCGGCGGTGCTGCGGCGCCGGGCCACAGCCGGTCGACCGCTGCGTCGGCGGTGCGGGCCAGCGTGCTGGTCACGACGACCGTGCTGACCGCGTGGCCGGCGAAGCTGGTGATCGTCGAGGCCTGCAGACCCATCGCGAACGCCACGATCATCACCGCGGTTTCCTGGCCTGCCTGAAGAAAGTCGACCACGGCGATGAGGGCGGCTTCAAGGAGGATGCCGGCCATCGGCGCCTTCAGCAGGCGCAGCATCACGCGCGCGAGCATGGCGCCCGCGAAGAAGGCGACCAGCGGCGTGAGATGGTGCCAGGCACCGAGATTGTTGCCCTTGGCGATCTCGATGCCGGCCAGCACCGTGTTGCCGGTCATGTTGGCCACGAACACGCCGCCCATGGTGATGTAACCGATGGCATCGGCGATGCCTGCGACCGTCGTCAGGATGGTCGCCTGCGCAAGAGGCCGGATGCTGATCGCTACACCACGTCGTAAGTGATCTCGACCTCGGCCCCGAAGCAGTGGCCCTGGCAGGTCAGGATCCAGTCATTGGCGAGATCGTCGGGCGTGTAGATGTCGTTCTTGGCCAGGATGACCTTGCCCTTGATGCGCTTGGCCGCGCACGAGGCGCAGAAGCCTTCCTCGCAGGAGGAGAGCGGGTTGAGTCCGCCGGCACGCGCGGCCTCGAGGATGGTCTGGCCTTTCGCATAGGCCACCGTGTGGACCTTGCCCTCGAAATGGATCGTGATCTGGCTCGGGACCACGTCGCCTTCCTCGCTGGGCTCGATCGGGACCGCGTCGTTGCCCGAGGCCTCGAACCGCTCGATGCGCACCTTGTCGTGCGGCATGCCGTGCTCGAACAGCGTCTCCTCGACCAGCTTCATGAACGGGCCGGGGCCGCAGAGATAGACGTCGCCCGCCTCGAAGCCTTTCATTGCCGCGACGATCTCCTCGGGCTTGATGATGCCCTGCGTCGAATCGAGGTGGTGGATCACCTCCAGCCGGCCGGGATGGGCCGTGGCGAGCGCCTCGAACTCGGCGTCGAAGATGACGGAGGCCCTGTCGCGGTTGGCGTAGAACAGCCGGATCGGCCGCGTGCCCTGCTTCAGGGCGCTCTTGATCAGCGACATCATGGGCGTGATGCCGCTGCCGCCGCCGAACAGCAGGAGCGGCCCGTCGCCGTCGCCCAGCACGAAGCGGCCGGCCGGCGGCAGGACCTCGAGGGTGCCGCCTTCCTTCAGGGCATCGTGGAACCAGTTCGAACCCTTGCCGCCGGCGACGCGCTTGATCGTCACCTTCGGCAGGCCGTCGGTCTCCGGGGCGCTGGACAGCGAATAGCAGCGGTTGAAGCCGCCGTCGGCATGCGGCACGCGGAAGGTCAGGAACTGGCCCGCGCGATACCGGTACTTGTCTGCAAGGTCGGGTGGGATTTCGAGGATGAAGGAGCGCGCGTCCGGCGTTTCCTGGATGATCTTGGCGATGCGCAACTGATTATAGGACATCAAAAACTCGTCTTCAGATCATCGATTTCCGGCCCGATTTCGGGCCTCATTTCCGGCCAGTTTTCCCGACGGACTCTCCTAGCAGACTGTGCTAGCGTCCGCCGGGAAAAATGAGCGGAGCGTCATCTTCAGGTGCTCCTCTGGGATGGGACTGAGTTCAAGGCGAGGAGCAAGAGCCGATGACAACGCAGAAAATCTATCAGTTGCCGGTCGAAGTCACGAACTGGAAGTTCGATGGCGCCACCGAAATCGCCTTCAACTGGGAGTACGAGGACGGGTCCGCCGACCTGCTGAACCTCTACGAGAAGGGCAAGCAGCAGCAGTGGGACACCAGCACCCGCATCGACTGGAGCCAGGAGCTGTTCGAAGGCAACCCGATGGGCATGGCCGACGAGACGATCCCGATCTACGGCTCGCCCTTCTGGGAGAAGATGACCGACAAGGAGAAGGACTGGCTGCGCTTCAATCTGCAGTGCCATTCCATCTGCCAGTTCATGCACGGCGAGCAGGGCGCACTGATCGCCACCGCCAAGATCGTCAACACCGTGCCCGACATGAACGCCAAGTTCTATGCCGCGACGCAGGTGATGGACGAGGCGCGTCACGTCGAGAGCTACAAGCGGCTGATCCACGAGAAGTTCAAGGCGGCCTATCCGATCACCGAGTCGCTGAAGATGCTGCTCGAGCAGACGCTGACCGACCGGCGCTGGGACATGACCTATCTCGGTATGCAGGTGCTGATCGAAGGCCTGGCGCTCGCCGCCTTCCAGCGCATCCGCGACACCGCCAAGAACAATCTGGCCGGCGCCGTGAACGCCTATGTCATGCAGGACGAGGCGCGCCACGTCACGTTCGGCCGCATGGCGCTGCGCGAATACTATCCGCACCTCTCCGATGCCGAGCGCGCCGAGCGCGAGGAGTTCGTCGTCGAGGCGCTCTACTTCATGCGCGACCGCTTCAACCAGGCCGAGGTCTGGATGCGGTCGGGCCTGCCGGTCGATAAGCTCATGGAATACGCCTACAACTCGGGCGCCATGCAGTCGTTCCGCACGCGGCTCTTCACCCGCATCGTGCCGATCCTCAAGGAGATCGGCCTGTTCGGACCGAAGGTGCAGAAGGCGCTGGGCGACATGGGCGTGATGGAGTACGCCAAGATCGACGTCGAGAAGCTGCTCGGCAACGATCTCAAGGTCGCCGAGGATTTCGACGCGAAGAAGTTCGTGCACGACCAGCTCGCCGCCGAATAGCGCACGCTCGCAACTGCCATCGGGAAGGGGGCCTCTCGGCCCCCTTTTCATATCTGTCGTCCTGAGCCGAGCGAAGGACCTCACGCCCGCCAGGGAGTCCGTCGGTCGATCGGTTAGGCCCTTCGCTGCGCTCAGGGCGACTGTTGTTTACCTGCACGCATCAATGCGCGGCGGTGCGCCGAGCACGGTCGCCACCTTGGAGATGTCGAGGCAGCGGGTGCCGATCCAGGCCTTGGTCTGCACGAAGATCGCGAAGCGGGCGAAGGTATCGGCCTGTGCCTCGGGCGTCGGTCTCTTGCGCGCCAGCAGCCAGCTCAGCGCGTAGATGTTGCCGGTCGCGAAGTCGGCCGATGCGATGTCCGGATCCTTCTCCCAGAGGGCCACGTTCTTCCTGGCAGCCCCCGTCGGGTCGGCGAGACCGGCGAGCCAGCTATTGGCGTTCGACGCCAGCGCATAGGACCCGCCATTCTGGCTGATCAGCGCCTTCACCTGCTCGGCCACGGCGATGTAACCCTGGCCCTCGATCGTGCTGCCGGAACAGCCGACCCGGCACAGCGCCACGAACATCAGGTACTCGGCGAGGATGATCTCGATGTTGCCGTTGTTGTGGCGCCGCCAGGCGCGCGCGAGGTTCCAGCCCTGCGTCAGCTCGGCGCCGGTCCATGGTTTGGCAGCCTGGGGCGTGTCGCGCTCGAGCTCGCCGATCACCGCCTGCGCGGCGGCCTGCCATTCGGCGGGGATTTGGGCGGCGGCCGGCGTGGCGGTGCCGAGCAGGATCAGCAGCAGGATCGATCGGAGTCGTTTCATGGCAGGCTCCCTTCAGTATTTGCGGGCCGTCTTGCGATCACGGCTTTCGTATTGAACGAGGTCGTCGGCCCTGAGCACGGTGGCGTCGGGCGGCATCAGCCAGCGCATCTGCGCCGGCGTGATCAGGCGGTAGTGACGGGCATCGTCGAGTGCCGCGCCGACATCCCAGCAATCCTCTTCGCCGGTGATCCAGGTCTGCGGCGCGAAGCGGCGCAGGTCGATCGACGTCGAATAGGTGCGCAGCGTCTTGCGGCCCTCGTTGAAATATTCGTGGAAGTACGACATCGCGAGTTCGCGCAGGCTGCGATAGACGGGATCGCGCCAGCGCAGCCAGACATGGTTGCTCTTGGAGATCGCCCCCCAGCAGCCGCCGCGACGGAACAGGGTGACGACATGGTCCGAGTCGTTCTTGTGGGCCGTGAGATCCATGACCAGCGGCGGCTCGCCCTGCAGCCACAGCGCGCACGCGGCGACGAAGGCCGCCTCGAGGCAATGGGCCTCGCGATGACGCAGCACGCCGCGTACCGACCGCAGGCAATCGCCGCCGTGTTCGAAATTGGCCGGGAGGGCGGACACGTATTCCTGCACGCGCTGCGGCGTGCGCAGGGACGTGAGGATACGTCCTTCCGCGGCGGTGAGGCCGAGTTCTGCAGGCGTGGGGCGTTTCCGTTTGCGCATCTAGTGCAATAGTGCCGCGCCGCGTCGCGGCGGGCCAGTAGATGCGGCCGACTAATGGAGGCAGACGACCATTATATTCGGTCGGCAAGTAAGGATCGAGGTGGTTGGTGGAGCTGAGGGGGATCGAACCCCTGACCTCCTCATTGCGAACGAGGCGCTCTCCCAGCTGAGCTACAGCCCCCTCCGACCCTGGAGAACCGCGCGGATAATGGTTGCCGGGGCCCCTGTCAAGCAAACCGGCCTGTGATAGCGTCCGGCCGGTATTTTTGAAGTCTGTTTTCGTTGAGAGGCAAGACAATGACCCACGCCAAGAAAGTCGTTCAGACGGACGCCGCCCCCAAGGCGCTCGGCCCCTATTCGCAGGCGGTCGTGGCCAACGGGCTGGTGTTCTGCGCCGGCCAGATCCCGCTCGATCCCGCGACCGGCGACATCGTCTCAGGCGGCATCGCCGAGCAGACGCACCAGGTGCTGAAGAACCTGCGGGCGGTGCTGAAGGCGGCGGGCAGCGATCTCGGCCACGCCGTGAAGACGACCGTGTTCCTCAAGAGCATGGACAGCTTCGCCGCCATGAACGAGGTCTATGGGCTGCCCGAATATTTCGGCAGCGCGACGCCCGCGCGCTCGACCGTGGAGGTCGCCCGCCTGCCGCGCGACGTCATGGTCGAGATCGAAGTCGTCGCCGTGGTCTGAGATCATGGCCAGTCTTGTGACATGGGTGCTGGCGCTGGGCTCCCTCGCGGTGGCCTTCCTGCTGGTCGGCTACGTGCTGATGTCTCTCGTTCTAATCATCCCGACGTGGCGTATCTGCACGCGGGCCGGCTTCTCCGGCGCGCTGTCGCTCTTCCACCTGGTGCCGTTCGTCGGCTCCTTCATCGTCATGGGCATGCTGGCGTTCAGCACCTGGCCTGCCGGCG
>JABMNB010000663.1 GCA_013205335.1 Rhodospirillales bacterium | reverse complement strand
CTTCCGCGCGGTCTGGTAGCCGAGATAGGACATCATCGCGACGCCCGAGCCGTTGCACGCCATCAGATAGTGCATGCCCTGCTCGATGCCCATGTGCGGCAGGAAGTCGAAGGCGAAGGCCACGTTGCCGGTCCAGGCGTGGGTCACCTTCACGCCCTTGAGCTGCGGCCAGCGCTCCAGCATGTAGCCGTGCAGCACCGGCGCGCTGACCTCGGGCGTCACCTGGGTGAAGCGGGCGCGGCCGCCGAAGATCACGCGTTTGTTGTCGGGCGACTGGCGGTAGTAGCAGAGCACCCGCTTGGTGTCGGAGACGACGCGGTTCTTCGGAATGAGGCTCTGCACCAGATCCTCGGGCAGCTCCTCGGTGGCGATGATGTGGCTGGCGACGGGCACCAGCTTGCGCCGCAAGGTCGGCGTGAGTTCGGTCGTGTAGCCGTTGGTCGCGATCACCACCTCGCGCGCTTCGATCGGCCCCTTGCTGGTCAGGACCCGGAACCCGCCCCCTGCTCCCTTGGGCTTGCGCTCGATCTTCTCGGCATCGCAATTGGCGCAGAGCCTGGCGCCGGCACGGTGCGCAGCCTTCAGCAGGCCGCCGTAATAGAGCGCGGGATGAAGCTGGCCGGTACGCTCCACGACCATGCCACCATAGTAATAATCCGAGGCGATCTCCTCGCGCTGGCGTTCGCGCGGGATCATGTAGGTCCCGAGCGCCGCCTTTTCGTTGTAGGTCGCGACCTTGGCCTGCTGCTCGGCGAAGTGGCGCGGCGTGTAGGCGCCGCTGAAGCGGCCGTTCATGCGCCAGAAGCACTCGATGCCTTCGCGCTGGATCACCGTCTCGACCTGGCTCAGTGAATCGGCAGCGTCGCTCAGCATGCGCGCCATCACCGCCTTCCAGGCCTCGGCATCGCCACCGACGCCCTTGCCGGAGAAGCCCTTGCCCATGGTCGTGCCGCCGCTGACGCCGCCGCCGTTGCGCGTCGAGGCGCCGACGCCGAAATCGCCACGCTCCAGCACGGTCACGTCGATGCCCGACCGCGCCAGCTCGAGCCCGGTCGACAAGCCGCCATAGCCCGCCCCCACCACCAGCACGTCAGTCTTGAGCGGCGGGTCCTGGCTCAGCTCGTTGGTGGGATGCCACCACTCCCACCACCACGGCGTCGCCTTGAAATCCTTGTGGAAGATGCTGTCGGCCATCACCTGCTCCTTGGCCCATCCTTCGAGACGCCGTCCTTCGGACCGCTCCTCAGGATGAGGGTTCCACTACACTCCCACCTCACCCTGAGGAGGCCGCTTCGCGGCCGTCTCGAAGGGTCGGCAACATCGTCATCTCGCACTGTCCTTGAGGCCCCGGCCGAATCGGCCGATCAGGACCAGCACGATCGACACCAGCAGGATCTGCATCACCGAAACGGCGGCGATGGTGGGGTCGATCTCCATCATGATGTTGTCGAACATCTTCTTCGGCAGGGTCATGTTCGCGCCGGCCATGAACAGCGCGACGACGACTTCGTCGAACGAGGAGATGAATGCCAGCAGCCCGGCCGAGACCAGGCTGGGCCGCAGCAGCGGCAGCGTGATGCGCGCGAGCGTGCGCCAGCGGCTGGCCCCCAGCCCTTCGGCGGCCTGCTCCAGCGAGCGGTCGAAGTCGCGCAGGCCGGCCCCGATCACCAGCACCACGAAGGGCAGCGCCAGTACGGTATGGGCGATCACGAGCCCGTACCACATGCCGATCAGCTTCAGCTTGGCGAACAGCCCGTAGACCGCCACGGAAAGGATGATGGTCGGCACGATGACGGGGGCGAGCGCCAGGCGGTCGATCAGGATGCGGCCGAAGAACTTCCCGCGCACCAGCGCGAAGGCCAGCGGCACGCCCAGCGCCAGGGCGAGCACCGCCGTCGCGCCGCCGATATAGAGGGAGCGCCAGGTGGCATCGATCCATTGCGGGTCGTCGAGATAGCGTTCGTACCACTGCCACGACAGGCCGGGCGGCGGGAACTGCATGTAGGGCGCCGACGACAGCGAGATCGGGAAGACGACCAGCAGCGGCAACATCAGGAAGAAGTAGATGAGACCGCAGGCCACGACGAGGAGGCGTCTGCTTGGTGAAGTCTTCATCGCGCGGTCTCCGTCCGCGTGAGGCGCTGGGCGAGTGCGTAGACGGCGAAGGTGAAGACCAGCAGCACGGCCGACAGCGCCGCGGCAAACGGCCAGTTCAGCGCCTCGCGCACCTGCTGCTCGATCAGCACCGCAATCATCATGACCCTGCCGCCGCCCAGCAGCGCCGGGGTGATGAAGAAGCCCAGCGACAGCACGAACACCAGCACCGAACCCGCGAAGATGCCGTTCAGGGTGAGCGGCAGGTAGATGCGCCGGAAGATCGCGAAGCTCGAAGCGCCGAGGCCGGCGGCGGCGGCCGGGATGGCGGGGTCGACCTTGCGGACGGCGCTGTAGATCGGCAGCACCATGTAGGGCAGCAGCACGTGCACCATGCCGATCAGCACGCCGGTGAAGTTGTGCAGGAGGGGAATCGGATCGGCGATGATGCCGGACTCGATCAGGGTGCGGTTGAACACGCCGTTGCGGCCGAGCAGCACCATCCAGGCGTAGGTGCGTACCAGCACCGAGGTCCACAGCGGCAGCAGGACGAAGATGAACCCGGCGGTGGCCCAGAACGGCGTCGTCGTGGCCATCAGGAAGCCCAGCGGATAGCCCAGCAGCAGGCAGAAGAAGGTGACCAGCAGGGCGATCTCGAAGGTGTTCCAGAAGACGCGGAGATAGAGCTCCTCGCCCAGCGCCTTGGCATACCAGTCGAACGTACCGCCCTCGACGCTGAACCCCAGCATGCGCACGACCGGGAACAGGAAGAACACGAAGAGCAGGATCAGAGCCGGCAGCGCGGGAAGGAAGCCTCGGGACTTCACGACACAGCCCTCATCCTGAGGAGGCGCGCAGCGCCGTCTCGAAGGATGGGAACGAGCACCGCGCCTGCGGCCCATCCTTCGAGACGCATCGCTCCGCGACGCTCCTCAGGATGAGGGGATCGCCTAGAACACATGGATCGACTCGGGGTCGATGCCGACCGTCACGCGGGCGCCGGCGGCGGGCATCGGGCCGCGCGCGGGCTGGCGCACCAGCAGCTCGAGGCCGCCCTCGCAGGCGAGCCGCAACTTGAACGAGGTGCCGAGATAGACCGACTCGACGACTTCACCGGTGAAGACGTTGGCGCCCGACGGCGCGAAACGCTCGGGCCGCATCAGGACGCCGACCTTGGCGCCGGCGGGCTTTTCGCTGCGCACCTGCAGCGTGCGGCCGCCATCAAACGTCACCGTGCCCGGCGCGCTCATCGTGCCGTGGAAGATGTTGCTCTCGCCCACGAAGTCGGCAACGAAGTCGTTGGCCGGCCGCTCGTAGATCTCCGTCGTCGTGGCGACCTGCTGGATCGTGCCCTTGTTCATCACCGCGATCCGGTCGGACAGGACCAGTGCCTCCTCCTGGTCGTGCGTGATGAAGACGGTCGTGAGGCCGAGACGACGCTGCAGCCGGCGTACTTCGAGCTGCATCGTCTCGCGCAGCTTGCGGTCGAGCGCGCCGAACGGCTCGTCGAGCAGCAGGAGCCGCGGGTTGAACACGATGGCGCGGGCCAGCGCCACGCGCTGCTGCTGGCCGCCCGACAGCTGCCGCGGCAGCCGCGCCTCGTAGCCCTTCAGCTCGACCATCGCCAGGGCCTGGGCGACGCGGGTGTCGATCTCGGACCGCCCGACGTTGCGCATCTCCAGCGGGAAGGCGACGTTGGCCGCGACGCTGAGATGCGGGAACAGCGCGTAGTTCTGGAACACCATGCCGATATCGCGCCTGGCCGGCGGCAGCGCGGTGATCTCGATGCCGCCCACCTTCACGGTGCCGCCGTCGGGCGTCTCGAAGCCCGCGACGACCTTCAGCAGCGTGGTCTTGCCGGAGCCGCTGGGCCCCAGGATGGTCAGTAGCTCGCCCTGCGCCACCTGCAGCGAGACGTGGTCGAGCGCGACCACGTCACCAAACCGCTTGGCCACCCCCTCGATGAGAAGGTCGGCCGATCCCCCGCTTGCACTCAAAGGAGATCAGCCCTTCTTCAGCATCCAGGCGTTCCACAGTTCGGCGGCCTTGGTGCCGTTCTCGGCATACCATT
Organism: Rhodospirillales bacterium; assembly: GCA_013205335.1. GTDB lineage: Bacteria > Pseudomonadota > Alphaproteobacteria > Reyranellales > Reyranellaceae > Reyranella. The sequence goes on along the minus strand of JABMNB010000663.1, from coordinate 8,653 downwards.
CGTCGCTGATCCAGAACTGCTGGTCGAGATAGGCGGTCGGCAGGAACGGCTTCACCTTGGGGTCGACGAAGTTCAGCGACTCGAGATTGAGACCGGGATAGCCGAGCTCGGATGCATAGACCGCCTGCTGCTGCGGAACGGCGAGTTCGGCCAGCATCTTGTTGGCCCAGTAGGGGCTCTTGGCACCGCGCGGGATGGCGAAGCTGCCCTGCTTCAGCGCGCCCTCGTTCCATTCGATGGCAACCGGCGCGCCCTTCTTGATGATGTCGTAGAAGCGGCCGTTCCAGCCGGTCGCCAGCACGACCTCCTTGTCGAGCAGAAGCTGTGCGGGCTGCTGGCCGGTCGACCACCACACGGTGATGTGCGGCTTGATCTGGTCGAGCTTCTTGAACGCCCGGTCGAAGTCGATCGGATAGAGCTTGTCCTTCGGCACGCCGTCGGCGATCAGGGCGAATTCCAGATTGTCGGTCGGATGGTTGCGCATCGAGCGCGCGCCCGGGAACTTCTTCACGTCCCACCAGTCGGCCCAGCTCTTGGGCTGGCTGCCGTTCTTGAACACGTCGTTCCGGTAGCCAATGATCGTCGTATAGACCGACGAGGCGAAGACGTAGGGATTCTGCGCCGTGGCCGGGTACTTGGAGCGATCGACGACCTTGAGGTCGATCTTCTCCAGGAGGTTGGCCTTGCCGGCGCGGATCGCATCCTGGCCACCGATCTCGGTGAGGTCCCATTCGACGTTGCCGGAATCGACCATCGCGCGAAGCTTGCCGAAGTCGACCGGGCTCGTCTCGACGACCTTGATGCCGTACTTCTTCTCGAAGCCGATGAAGAAGGCCTTGCGCATGGCCGAGCCCATCGACCCGCCGGAATGATTGACCACGAGCTGGGCGGGCTTGGCCGGCTCCGCCTGTGCGAAGGCGGGCCCGGCGGCGCCCACGGCAGCGGCGCCTCCCAGCAGCGAGAGTGCGTGGCGGCGATGCAGGTGCTTGATGTTCATGATGGTCCCCTTCGAAATCCCCGCCCGGACTGTAGGAGTGCGGTCCGCGGGGAGCAACAACCAAGGCCATAACCTTCTGGAATGACCAGAAAGGACGAATGAATTTCTCCCTCGCTGCAGGATGCGCCTAACGTTGCCGCAACGAGACAACGGTGGGGGCCAGCAATGATGAACCGATTGAAGGCGCTTATGTGCGGCGCGATTCTCGCCTGCGCGGGCGCGGCCGGCGGCTCGGCTGGTGCTTCCGCCCAGGAACTCACCATGGCGGTGTGGGGCGGCGGCGGCGCCAACACCTGGCGCGAAGCCTTCATCAAGCAGTTCAATCCCGGCAACGGCTCCACGATCAAGATGGTCGAGGTGCCCAACCCGGCGGGCGCGCTCCGGTCTCCGGCGGCGGCCAGCCAGTACAATCTGGCGCTGGTCACCTATTTCGAGGCGATCGCGCTCTCAAATGCGGGCCTGATCGAGAGCTTCGACGACAAGCAGCTTCCGGGCATCGGCGACGTCGATCCGAAGTTCCTGACCAAGGACAAGGCCGGCCGCCATGTCGGCCTGCCGGTCTACTTCACCTACTATGGTATCGCCTTCAACACCGACCTCGCGAAGGCGCAGGACTTTGCCTCGTGGCAGGGGCTGGCCGACCCGAAATGGAAGGGCAAGCTGTCGCTCACCCGGCCGGTCTATCTCGCGCCCTACGACGCGGTGATCATGGCCAAGGCGATGGGCGGCAGCGAGAAGGACATCGAGCCCGGCTTCAAGCTGCTCGAGAAGATCGTGCCGAACGTCCTGGCGACCTATACTTCGCTTGCGCACATGAATACGCTGCTGACGCGCGGTGAAGTGGCGGCCGTCCCGTTCTACGCCTCGCGCATCTGGAGCCTGCGCCGCCACGGCGCCGCCAACATCGACATCGTGATCCCCAGGGAAGGTGCGCTGATGCTGCCCTACGTGGTGGTGATCCCCAAGGGCGCCAAGAACCAGGACAAGTCGCTGGTCTGGATGAACTACATCGCCGGCGCCGAGCCGCAGCTGCGCGCCGCACTGCTCGACGGGTGGCTGCCGATGAACGCCAAGGTCAAGTTGCCGGACGACTTGCAGAAGACGCTGGGCCGGCCCTACGACGAGATCGTCAAGTCGCTCTATTCGCCCGACTGGCGCATCGTGGTCGAGCACAACGAAGCGCGCGTCGACCGCGCAGAGAAGCTGCTGTCCGGCGTCAAGCAGTGAGCCGAGGCTCTATCTCGATCACGGGCATCGGCAAGGAGTTCGGCACCGCGACAGTGCTCGACCAGGTCGATCTCGCGATAGACGGCGGCAGTTTCGTCACCCTGCTCGGTCCCTCGGGCTGCGGCAAGACGACGTTGCTGCGCCTCATCGCCGGCTTCCTCGAACCGAGCCGCGGCACCATTGCCATCGATGGTGCGTCGATGCAGGGCGTGCCGCCGCGACACCGTCCGCTCGGCATGGTGTTCCAGAACCTGGCGCTCTTTCCGCATCTCGACGTGTTCGAAAACGTGGCCTACGGACTCAAGGTCAGGGGCGCTCCGGCCACGGACATCGCCGGCAAGGTCTCGCGCTTCCTGGGGCTCGTCGGTCTGGCCGGCTTCGAGCGCCGGCGCATCGGCCAGCTCTCCGGCGGGCAGAAGCAACGCGTGGCGCTGGCGCGCTCGCTGGCCCTCGAACCCGCGATCCTCCTTCTCGACGAGCCGCTCAGCGCGCTGGACCTGCAGCTCCGCCGTCAGCTCCAGGTCGAACTGAAATCGATCCAGCGCCAGCTCGCCACGACCTTCGTCTTCGTCACCCACGATCAGGAGGAGGCGACGATGCTGTCCGACACGATCGTCGTGATGAACGGCGGCCATGTCCAACAGGTGGGCACGCCGGATGCTATCTACCGGCGGCCCGCCTCGCCGTTCGTGGCGCGCTTCGTGGGCGACATCAACATGCTGGAGGGCCGGATCACTTCGCTCGACACCGCGTCGGTGTCCGTTAGCGTCGCCGAACGGCAGATTTCCGTGCCGCGCTCGGCGCTCGTCGGAACTCCGAGCGTCGGCAAGGCTTGCCAGCTCGCCTGTCGTCCCGAGTCCGTGCGCCTCGGCGAGGCCGCGGACGATGCACTGTCGCTGGACGCCCGCATCTCCGCCCTGCATCGCCTCGGTCCCACGATGAAAGTCGTGCTCCAGGGGCCGCTGGGACCGCTCACCGCCCTGATGATGGCCGACGTGCCGCACGTGGCGGACCTCGCCGAGGGCAAGACGGTGCGCCTCTCGGTGCCCTCCCATTCCCTCACCCTCTTCGTCTCAACCTGAAAGAACGATCATGCCCGCTCAGGATTTCGCCGGCCGCACCGTCGCGGAGCACGTCCAGGCTTTCACCTCCGGCAAGGTCGCCGCGCGCGACATCGTCGAGGGTCTGCTGGAGCGCACCAGGAAGGCCGAGCCGTTCAATCCCATCGCGACGCTCGATGCCGAGGGCGCGCGCGCCGCGGCCGACGCACTCGACGCGCGGCACAAGCGCGGCACAACCTTCGGCGCGCTGGCCGCTGTGCCGGTCTCGGCCAAGGACCTGATCCTGACCAAGGGCCTGCGCACCGCGTTCGCCTCGATCACGATGAAGGACAACGTGCCGTCTTTCGACGCCGATGCCATCGCCCAATGGCGCGCCGCCGACGCCGTCCTGTTCGCCAAGACGACGACACCGGAGTTCGGCCACAAGGTGCTGACCGACAGCCGCCTGCACGGCGTCACCCGCAACCCGTGGAACCGCGAGCACACGAGCGGCGGATCGAGCGGCGGTGCCGCCGTCTCGGTAGCCCTGGGTCTCGGCCCGATTGCGATGTCGACCGACGGCGCGGGCTCGGGCCGCATTCCCGCCGCCTGCTGCGGCGTCTATGGCCTGAAGGCGACCCTGGGCCGGGTGCCGCACGAAGTGCCGCCCGACCAGTTCGGCCAGCTCACCTATCTGGGCGTCATGGCGCGCCACCCGGGCGATCTCGGGGCCGGTCTCGCCTCGATGTCACGCGGCCACTGCGACGATCCGTGGACGTTGGCCATCGGCCGTGAACCCTTCGCCTGGCCCGACAATTCAGGTGAACATCCGATCGCCGGCAAGCGCATCACCGTCATCCGCCGCATGACCGGCGGCTATCTCGATCCCGATACCGAGGCCCGCCTCGATACGGCCCTCGCCTTCCTCGACAAGCAGGGCGCCAAGATCAAGGAGATGGACGGCCGCGAGATCGACTGGAAGCTCGATGTGGCGCGCATCATTCTTCGCGCCAACCAGATCGAGCGTTTCGCCGATGTCCTGAAGAATCGCCGTGACGATCTCGATCCCTCCTTCGCCAGGACCCTGGATGAAGGCGATGCGGTGGACGTGGTCGCGCTGCGGCGTGCCCTGATCGACCGCACCGTCGCCTACAGGTCCGTGCAACGTCTGTTTGCCGACTGCGACCTGCTGCTGACGCCGACGGTCGCCACGCCGGCGCCGCTCGCCAGCCAGAACCAGTTCGAGCCGCTGGTCGTCGACGGCAAGCCGCTCGGCGACCTGCGGTCCGCCTGGTACACCTACACCATCCCTTTCAACATGACCGGCCATCCGGCGATTTCGATCCCGTTCGGCCGATCCAGGGCCGGCCTGCCCATCGGCATTCACTTCGTGGCGCCGTGGTACGCCGAAGCGCACTTGATCAAGCTCGCCGAGGTGTTCGATGCGGAGACCGGTGCGTCCGCCGAGTTCCCGCCAGGCTTCGCCGCCGGCGCCTGACATGCGCGGCGCCACCTCCGCACCGCGCAGCCTGGGCTGGCTCCTGCTGCCAGTCCTGCTGGTGCTTGCCCTGTTCCTGGGCTCGGTGGCGCTGCTGTTTTTCCATGCCTTCTGGGGCAAGGACGGGTTCTCGCTGGTCTATTTCCGCCAGATCCTCGAACGCGCCGACTATCACGAGGTCTTCCTGCGCACCGTATCGATCGCCGCCATCGTGGCAGTCGCCTCCGCGGTACTCGCCTATCCCATCGCCTGGCTGCTCTGGCGCCTGCCGCGATGGCGCAACCTGTTGCTGGTGATCGTGCTGGTGCCGTGGCTCGTCAGCCTCGTCGTCCGCACCTACGGCTGGCTGGTGATTCTCGGGCCAAAGGGCTTCCTCAACGAGACGCTGAAATGGGCGGGCGTGATCCAGTCACCGGTCCCATTGATCTTCAACGATCTCGGCGTGGTAATCGGGCTGACGCACGTGCTGATGCCCTTCGCCGTGATCGCCACCCTGTCGGTGCTCCTGCAGATCGACAACAGGCTGGAGGAAGCCAGCGAGTCGCTGGGCGCCGGCGGATTCGAGACCTGGCGCCGGGTCGTGCTGCCGCTGTCGCTGCCCGGCGTCTTCACCGGCCTCAGCATCACCTTCCTCACCTCGATGGGCGCCATCGTGACGCCGATCCTGCTGGGCGGCATCCGCCAGAAGATGGCGGGGACGCAGATCTATCAGGAGGTCGTCTACAACTTCAACATGAGCAAGGCCTCGACCTGGGCGATCTGCCTGCTGCTGCTGAGCGGTCTCGGCCTCGCCCTGTTGCGCGCCGCGGAAGCGGCGCTGGTGCCGAAGGCCGACCGGTGAACGCCCCTCTCGTCAGGCTCGGCCGCGCCGCCTCGTTCGCCTTGCTGTTGTTCCTGCCCGCCCCGATCGTCGTGATCGGCGCCACCTCGTTCGCCGCCGCGGGCTATCTGAAGTTCCCTCCCGGCGAACTCAGCCTGCGCTGGTACGCCGAGGCCGCCACCGATCCGCGCTGGATCGAGGCCTTCATCACCAGCCTCGGCATCGCCGCGGTGGTCGCGGTGCTTGTCACCGTCATCGCCTTCGCCGGCGCCTATGCCTGCCACCGGCTGAAGCCGCGCTGGTTGGCCGCCTTCGAACTCGCGGTCATGTCGCCGCTCTTCTTTCCGCATGCCGCCCTGGGCGTCGCGCTGGTCAATGTTCTGGCGATGGCGGGCTACCTCGGCACCGCCACCGGCATCGTCGTCGCCCATGTCGTCTGCACATTGCCCTTCGCGTGGAGGCCGATCGTCGTGGCGTTGCAGAGGATCGACAGCGAGATCGTCGAGGCGGCTTCGCTGCTCGGCGCCGACGAGCGGCGTATCGCCCTGGGCATCGCGCTGCCACTCGCCCGTTCCGGCCTCGTCACCGCGCTTCTCTTCTCGTTCATCATCTCCTTCGACGAGGTGACGGTGACGATGTTCCTCACCGGTCCGCAGGTCACGACCCTGCCGGTCCAGATCTATGCCTTCATCCAGGAGAATGCCTCGCCGGTGCTGGCGGCAATCTCGACCGCGACCGTCGTCGTGACCCTGGTGGTGGTGATGCTGCTGGAACGGCTGATCGGCCTCGAATTCTTCGTGGCCCATGACCCGGCATAGACGATCACGGCCAACCCTTCGCCTTGAGATGGGCTTTGACGGCATCGAGGAAGGCGTCGGCCAGTCGCGACGGCTTGCGATATCGTGGCCGCATCGCGCGGAACAGGTAGCGGATCCGGGGCTCGAACGGCACGACGGCGATGCCCTGGCCGAGATGGTCGCGCGCCGTGAACGGCTCGACGATCGACACGCCGAGCCCGCGCGCCGCCAGGGCACAGGCATCCGCCGAGGAATAGACGTCGATCTGCAGCTGACGTTCAATGCGTTCCTGCTCGAAGGCCGCGTCGATCAGGTGCCTCATGCGACCGTCGAGCGGGAACGACAGAAAGCGCTCGCCGCGAAGATCGACGGGCCGGATCACCTTGCGCCGCGCCAGCCGGTGGTCGGCCGGCAGAACACAGACCGCAGCGACGCGGCTCAGCTCCTCGGTCACCATCGAGGGATGCTCGAAAGGCATCATCGAGAAGCCGAGGTCGATCTGCTGATCGACCATCTTCTGGTTGATGTAAGTCGAGCTGCGGACATGGAAGACGATGTGCGCCTTGGCGTGGCGCTTCATGAAGCCCGCCATGACGTCGGGCAGCACGGTGCGCCCGAGCGCCGGCGTCGAATAGATCAGCAGGTCGCCGATCTGACGTTCGCGAATCTCGCGTGCCACCTCGGTCACGCGCTCGAGGCTGTGATAGAGCCGCGTGACTTCCGATTCGAGCAGCCTCGCCTCGCTGGTTGGCGCCAGCCGCCGCTTGATGCGGGTGAACAGCGGATAGCCGATCTCGTGTTCCAGCCCCGCCAGGATCTTGCTCACCGCGGGCTGCGAGACGCCGAGCCGTTCGGCCGCGGCCGTCACCGTACCGTGGGCCATGATGGCACGAAAAGCTTCGAGCTGGCGTGACGTGATCATCATAACCTCGAGGACTGAGCCACGCAGGACAATGACTTTGACCACGCCTTCCCACAAGCCGTAACTCAGTCCTGTCAATGTTTAGAGTGTGAGTCACTTCATGCCTGCGGTTAATCAGTCGATCTTCGCCAGCGGTTTCAAGGACGAGCCCTATTGGTGGGAGGCGTTCCGGCCACAAGCCATCACGGCGCCGACCCTGCCTGCCAGGACAGATGTCGTAGTGGTCGGCGGTGGCTATGCCGGGCTCGCGACCGCGCGCGCGCTGGCGGATGGCGGCGTGCAGAGCGTCGTTCTGGAAGCCGCCGAGTTCGGCTCGGGCGCCTCGACACGCAGCGGCGGTGCGCTGAGCGCCGGTCTCTCCATCGGCAAGAGCTTCACCGGTCGCACGCTCGACTATGCACCCGAACTGGTCCGGGATGTCGTGGGCTGGGCGATCGACGCCTATCGCGCGCTCATCGGGCTGGTCGAACAGGAGGGCATCGAGTGCCATCTCGAGCAACGCGGCCGCTTCCTCGGCGCCTGCGCCGCCTCGCACTATGAAGGACTGCGGACGCGCTTCGCCAAGCTGCGGGACGGCGGCGCCACCGACTGCCGCCTGATCACCCGCGAGGAGCAGCGCGAGGAGATCGGCAGCGACTTCTATCACGGCGGCATGGTCTTCGAGACCGCGGGCAAACTGCATCCCGCCTTGTTTTATGGCGGCCTTCTGGCGGCGGTGCGACGACGCAACTCCGTGACCCTGGCGGGCCATTGCCGCGCTACCGGCCTTGCCCGCGACGGTGAGGGCTGGCGGGTCACCACCAGTATGGGTGAAGTTCGGGCGCGTCATGTCGTGGTCGCGACGAACGGCCATACGTCCGACGTCACGCCCCGGCTGCAGCGCCGTCTCGTGCCCGTCGCCAGCCATATCATCGCCACCGAGGAGCTGCCCGAGGCGCTGATCCGCGAGCTCTGCCCCAAGGGCCGGACCTTCTCCGAAACGCGGCGCGTGCTGCACTACTACCGGATCTCGCCCGACGGCAAACGCGTCATCTTCGGTGGACGCGCCCGCTTCACCGAGATCCCGGGCGAACTGCGCGCCCAGCTCCTGCATCAGTCCATGGTCGAGCGTTTCCCGCAGCTCGCCGATACCAAGGTCACGCACACCTGGCAGGGCAACGTCGCCTTCACCTACGATGCCCTGCCGCATGCCGGCGAGCTCGACGGGCTGCACTTCGTGGTGGGCTGCAACGGTTCGGGCGTGTCGATGATGCCGTTCCTCGGCAACGCCATGGGCCAATCGATCGCCGGTCGCCTGCATGGCAAGGTGCCCTTTGCCGCGACTGAGCTGCCGCCCATTCCGCTCTATTCCG